>DAOVOW010000211.1 GCA_030629485.1 bacterium | reverse complement strand
GGTCTTCACCGGCTCTCGAGAACTGTATCATCTCCCGCAGCGAGGACGGCGGCGCTATCTACGCATCTGAGAATACCAGCATTCCAACCCTAACATGCTGCAATCTCTACGGTAACGTAGATGGTGACTGGGTCGGCCGCATCGAAGACCAGGCCGAGACGAACGGCAATTTCAGCGAAGACCCACTTTTTTGCGATCTCGACACCCGCGATCTCAACCTGCAAGAGGCGTCGCCCTGTGCCCCCGAGGGCAACGGTTGCGGCGAACTGATCGGCGCCGGCGAGGTGGGCTGCCCGTGAGCCTGTCCCTGAAATGGGAACCGCACTCAGGTTCCAGAGAGCGTGCCACTTCTGTGGGTGCTGTCAGGCACCCTCGCCTGACGGCCGGCACGTGTGAAGGCAGGTGTCGGGCGGGGTCGCCCGACACCACCCGAACTCATCGGCGCCGGCCAGGTGGGCTGCCCGTGAGCCTGTCCCTGGAATGGGAACCGCGCGATGGTCCCGGACGGCGCGCCCTTCTCAAATAAATTGACGTAAGCCATGTTTTTGGATATCATCCCGGTATGCTGGTCAAAGCGTTGGACAACTATCTGAATGACCTCACCCGAAATCAGGGACGGTCCGAGCGCACGGTCGAGGCGTATCGTCGCGACCTCACGTCCTGGGTGAAGTTCCTGCAAGATCAGCACAAGGCGATGCCCAGCACACCGCCGAATGATTCGCTGTTCCTGAGAGTATATCTGCGGGAACGCTCTGAGTCCGGCGTTTCCAATCGATCCCTGGCGCGGTTCCTGTCGGCGTTATGATCCTTTCAGAAATACCTGTCACCTAAGAACAAGTATCAGCAATACCTGTTCAAGATACCGAAGATGAAATACCGCGCCGACATTCCCCGCTTCATCTCCCAGAAAGAGGCGGTCGCTCTCTTCGAACATCGCAACGCCCGCCCGGATAAACAGAGCTACCCCTACCGCCGTGATTTCCTGATGGTCTCGCTTTTGTACGTCACCGGCATCCGTCGCGAGGAGTTGGCGCGGATCAACCTGTCCGACATCGATCACCGCCGTGGTTTGATCAGCGTCTTGGGTAAGGGTAACAAAGTGCGTCAGGTGCCGCTGGGTGAAAAGACTCACGAGGATCTCCAGCGCTACCTTAAGCACCGCGCTGAATTCGCCTCCGCCAAAGGAAGTTCGTCGCCGGCTTTGTTTCTCAATCGGAAGGGAGGACCCTTGAGTGTGCGTTCGATCGATCGCCTGGTCAAAAAGTATGCTCATAGTGAAGGGCTCGATTTCACCCCCCACACCTTGAGGCACTCATTCGCCACCCACCTTCTGGAGAACGGGGCTGATTTGATGCTGATCAAGGAGATACTCGGCCACTCCTCGTTGTCGACCACCCAGAAATACACGCACGTCACGGCCGAGACGATGAAGAAAACATATCGCGCCGCCCATCCCAGGTCGGGCTCGACAAAATAAAGGACCATCCATGCGCACACGTTCGACGACCATTCTCGGTCTCATTTACAAAGGGAAAGCCGCCATGGCCGGCGACGGTCAGGTTACCTTCGAGGACACCGTTCTGAAAAACAAGGCTGTCAAGATACGCACCATGTTCGAGGGCAAAATTCTGGCTGGATTCGCCGGCACCGCGGCCGACGCCCTGGCACTGTCTGAACTGCTCGACAAAAAGATCGAAGAGTATTCCGGCAACCTCCCGCGCGCTGCCGTGGAGTTGGCCAAGGAATGGCGCACCGACAAGATGCTGCAGAAGCTGGAAGCGGTTATTGCGGTGACCGACAAGAAACACATCTTTTTGCTCAGCGGCACCGGCGACGTGATCGAACCGGACGACGGCATTATCGCTATCGGTTCCGGCGGTCCCTACGCCCTGGCGGCGGCACGGGCATTGCTCAAGGCCAACCCGAAACTGACGGCGGAAAAGGTGGTCTGTCAGGCTATGGAGATTGCGGCCGATATCTGCATCTTTACTAACCATAAGATCACAGTGGAAACGATAAAATGAACAACAACTTTCCGACACCACGAGAGATCGTCGAACATCTTGACAAGTACATCATTGGACAGAACAACGCCAAGAAGTCAGTCGGTATCGCTCTGCGCAACCGGTGGCGGCGGCAGCAGGCCGACGAAGAACTGCGCGCCGAGATCATGCCGAACAACATCATCATGATCGGTCCCACCGGTGTCGGCAAAACCGAGATCGCCCGGCGTCTCTCTGAGATGTCGCGCGCGCCATTTATCAAAGTGGAAGCGTCCAAGTTCACCGAGGTGGGATACGTCGGCCGCGATGTAGAGTCGATGGCCCGCGACCTGGTCGATATCAGCGTCAATATGGTCAAGATGGAGAAGTCCCAGGAATTCACCGCGCAGGCTGAGGTGTACGCAGTGGAACGGGTTCTCGATCTGCTCTTGGGCCCGGCGCCGCAACCGACGACGGGTGCTGAAGCTGTGCCCGGTACTGCGGATTCCCGCGCTCGCACCAAAGAGAAACTGCGGAAGTTACTTCTGGCCGGTGGACTTGATGACCGCACGGTCGAGCTCGATGCCCCGAGCAAGCAATTCCCGGTGGTGGAAGTGTTCTCTCCGATGGGCATGGAAGAACTGGGCGTCAATTTCCAGGACATGCTCTCCGGTCTCATGCCGCAGAAAACCAAGCGCCGCAAAATGACCGTGCGCGAGGCGCGACGTTTTCTCACCAATGAAGAACTGGACAAGCTGATCAATATGGACGATGTAATCTCCGACGCCCTCGAACGGGTGGAGGAGTCCGGCATCATATTCATCGATGAACTCGATAAGATCGTCGGCGACGGTAACAAGACCGGCCCCGACGTCAGCCGCGAGGGTGTCCAGCGCGATATCCTGCCCATCGTCGAGGGCTGCTCGGTGATGACCAAGTACGGCATGGTACACACCGACCATGTCCTGTTCATCGCCGCCGGCGCTTTTCACGCCGCCAAGCCGTCGGACCTGATTCCCGAATTGCAGGGACGTTTTCCCATCCGGGTGGAACTGGATTCGCTGAGCGCGGAAGACTTCGTACGCATCCTGACCGAACCGAAAGCAGCGTTGGTAACACAGTACAAGGCACTACTGCAAGCTGAGGGTGTCAAACTTGAGTTCAACAAGAAAGCGATCAAGAAAATCGCCGAGTACGCCGAACGGGTCAACACGGAAGCCGAGAATATCGGCGCGCGACGCTTGCACACGGTCATGACAACCCTGCTTGAGGACCTTCTCTTCGAGCCCCCCACCGACAAGAAGAAGGTGACGATCACAGAAAAGATGGTCGAGGAAACCCTCGCCGACATTGTCGAAAACGAGGATTTGAGTAGATATATACTATAGAACCGAGAGCACAGGTTTGGGGGTGCCCCCATGGGATCTTCCTGTAACCCCCTCACACCTTGTGCACTTTGATGTCGCCGATGAAGTTGTGAGCGGCAATATACAGCTTGCGCTCGGCTGAAGAATAATCGTCGGTTTGAAAGTCGATGTTGTTGCCGAAACCGGAGGTGCGACGGTTGGTCAATTCGAGGTCGCCAATGAAGTTGGAGCAACTGGCAAAGAACGGCATATCCATCGGCACAAAGACACGAATGTCGCCGATGAAACCGGAAATTATCAGGCGGTTCAGACCCGGACCCAACTGCGCACCATGCAACTTGACTTCGACATCACCGATCCCCGACGACATCTCGACACTGACGAGGCGGCGACCATTGAGATTGATCAACATGTCACCCAGGAGTTTGCTGTACTTCAGCTTGCCCGGCGTCTCGGTGCGCGGTGCTTCGGAGACACGCGGTCCGGCGTCGCCGACAAACCCGCTGGCGGCAACGTCGGCCTGACGATCGGCGAATTTCCCTGGATCGTCGGAAGAGGACGTCCAGGTTGAACTCTTGGCGCCGTTGCTCGTGTCGACATGAATGTGGATATCGCCGACCCCAAATGTCTGGCGACGGCGGCGCAGGATGAGCCAGATGCCTATTACAATCAAGGCAAAGGGAAGAATAAAGCGCACCAAATCCACGAAGCCGAACAGAAAGATACTCATCGTCTGGCCCAGAAAGAACATTCCGAGCAAAATCAATATGACGCCTATGACTATCTTCCTACCGCTCATAAAACACCTTCCACAGAGCTTTCATCTCCTGTAAGATACGTAATATCCATTGGGCTGTTGCTTGTGGCAAGGATTTATCTGGCTACTCCGAACTCCAGAGAATGATGGTGGCGACCGGCCTGGCATTACGAGTAGCCGGGGAAATCGCCGCCATGCGGGGCGATCTGAAGATCACCCCGCCACAACGGGGGAAAATCATAATGCAAGCCACTTATGAGCAGTACACCAAGAAACGTTTTTGGTTGATTCTCGCCGTCTAAAGTCGATCCATACATTATGGCGCGTGTTTTGGAACCAGTTCCGGGACAGTTGATACTGTCGATAATCTACTCTTCAGTGGACGCGCTGGCCGACTGTCTCCAGACACTGGAGCGGCGGTTCGGCCGGGTCGAGTTTGAGACGGCTGAGATCGCTTGTGCCAGGGCGGAACGTTACCATGAAGAGATGGGTGCGAATATCTGCCGCCGATTCTTCTCGTTTGAGCAACCGGTGCCGCGTTCCTCGCTGGTTTCGATAAAATCGATCTGTCACAAGATCGAGCCTAACTTCGCCGACCACGTCGACGACTACCATTTTCGCACCGTTAATATCGATCCCGGCATTATGACACCACACAACCTGGTGATGGCCTCACACCACGAGTACGGC
>DAOVOW010000112.1 GCA_030629485.1 bacterium | reverse complement strand
CGATCCCGATGTCGTCGCGGCCGTGAAGGTGCAGGTGGAGCGCGGCATGACCTACGGTGCCTCGACTGAACTTGAATACGAACTGGCGCGCTTTATCGTCAGCAGGATCGAGGCTGTCGAGAAGATTCGCTTTGTGTCGTCCGGTACCGAGGCGGTCATGTCGGCCGTTCGGCTGGCTCGCGGTTTCACCGGGCGGGACCTGATTCTGAAATTTGACGGTTGCTACCATGGCCACAGTGACCATCTCCTGGTCAAGGCCGGCTCCGGTCTGGCCACCCTGGGTCAACCATCCTCTGCCGGTGTGCCCGAAGCTATTACGCAGAACACGGCCTTGTTGCCTTTGGACGATGAAGAAGCGCTGCAAAAAATGTTCGCAAATTATGGTGATCAACTGGCCGCGGTGGTGATTGAAGGTATCCCGGCCAACAACGGCCTCTTGATACAGCGCCATGATTACATGCGATCGCTGCGGGCGCTCACCGAGAAGCACGGTACGCTGCTAATCCTCGACGAAGTCATCACCGGCTTCCGGGTCGGCTTCGGCGGCGCTGCCGAGTACTACGGTATCAGCCCCGACTTGATAACGTATGGCAAGATCATCGGCGGCGGGATGCCGGTAGGAGCCTTTGGCGGCCGCGCCGATGTGATGGATACCGTCTCGCCGCAGGGCCCGGTGTACCAGGCCGGTACTCTGTCCGGTAATCCGGTGGCTATGGTTGCAGGTCTGACGACCTTGAAGAAACTGTCATCGGACAACGTCTACGCGGAATTGGAAAATCGCAATCGTCGATTTGTCAGCAATATCACCAGCCGGCTGGCGAACAGTGCGGTTACTATCGCCGGTGTGGCCTCGATCTTCTGGATCGTGTTCCAGCGTGATCTGCCGCGCGCTGCGTCAGGTATCGACAGTGACGGCATTGCTCATTACAATCGGATGCACGAGCGGATGTTGATCGCCGGGATGTATCTGCCGCCGTCCGGGTACGAAGTCTGTTTCCTCTCGACCGTGCATACCGACGACCTCCTGGACAAGGCGGCCGAAACGATTGCCGGCATCGTAGGTGAGGAAGCGCATCAGTGGGCGTGAGCGACAGCAATTTCATCAAGGCTTGCTACGGTCGAAACGACAGCCGCATCCCGGTTTGGATCATGCGCCAGGCGGGTAGGTATCTACCGGAGTATCGAGCCGTGCGAGAAAAGGCGTCGTTCCTTGAGTTGTGTCAATCGCCCAGCTTGATAGCTCAGGTAGTACGCCAACCGATTGAACGCTTCGGTTTCGACGCCGCCATACTCTTCTCCGATATTCTCACCATGCTCGCACCAATGGGGATGCAGTTCGAGTTTCCCGAGGGTGGCCCTCGCGTGCGGGATCCTATCAGACGGCCGGAAGACATCGACAGGTTGCACGATATGGACCCTGCGTCCGATCTCAACTTCGTCCTCGACGGCATTCAACAGATCAAAAAGGAACTACCGGACACACCCTTGATAGGTTTTACCGGCTCGCCGTTCACGCTGGCCTGCTATATGATCGAGGGGATGGGATCGAAGAGTTTCGATCTGGCGCGTCGGTTCTTGCATCAGTATCCGAAGGCAGCCGAGCGGCTGTTTGAGTTGCTGGTGGATAACATCACGCGCTACCTCAACGCACAGATCGCCGCCGGGGTCGAAGCGGTGCAACTGTTCGACAGTTGGGGGGGAATGCTTTCGCACGAGGCGTACCGTCGATGGTCGGCAAAACCGATTCAACGGATATTCAGCCGTCTTGATTGTGACGGTGTGCCGCGCATACTGTTCGTGAACAACGTCGCGCCATATCTGGATATCGTGCGAGACATCGATTGTGAAGTAATCGGCGTTGATTTCAGGGCCGACCTGGCCGCGGCGGCGACTGCTCTGCCGGGCAAGGCGGTTCAGGGCAATCTCGATCCGTCAGTTCTCTTTGGCGAACGCGAGCAGGTGGTCACGCAAACGATGCGGATTCTGGATAGTCTTGATAATCACGACCGTCTGATCTTCAACCTTGGTCATGGCATCCAACCGGAGACGCCGATCGCGTCGGTTGAGGCCGTGATCGAAACTGTGCATAACTACAGAGGCTGACCGTGAGCAGCAAGACCACCGTTCCCATTGAACTGTTGCGCAAGTACGACCGACCGGGACCACGATACACCAGCTATCCCACGGCTCCGATCTGGAGTGAAGAAATCGGCGCCGATGCCTACGCCGACGCATTGAAGACAGTCTCGTCGGAGGCGGAGGCGCCGCTGTCGCTGTACTGTCATATACCGTTTTGTCGGAAACGATGCTATTACTGCGGCTGCACTACCTGCATTGTCACGAAGGAGTCAACTGTTGACAACTATGTCGACGCACTCTGCTGTGAGATCGAGAAAACCAGCGCCCTGTTGAAACCTCGACGTGGTGTCAGTCAACTGCACTTCGGCGGCGGCACGCCGACATCCGTCGGGATCAACAGACTACAACTCATACTGGATACCCTTGAGAGATCCTTCGCCTTTGTCTCTGACTGCGAACGATCGATGGAGATCGACCCACGCATCACCACAACCGAACAACTCGACTTTCTGGCCGAACGCGGCTTCAACCGGATCTCTCTCGGCGTGCAGGACTTCGATGCCGATGTGCAGACAGCTATCGGGCGTATTCAACCGTACAAGCAAGTTGCGTCGATTCTGGAACACTGCCGTCATCTTGATTTCAAGGGGATCAACTTCGATCTGATCTACGGCCTGCCGCTTCAGACGGTAAAAAGCTTCGGCAAGACTCTCGACCGAGTGATTGCCATGCACCCCGACAGATTGGCCGTCTACTCGTTCGCCTACCTGCCCAGCGTGAAAGCGCACCAGGGGAAAATCAATCCGTCGGACCTGCCGACTACCGATGTCAAGTACCAGCTTTTCGGCTCTGCGATCGAGAAACTCACCGGCGCCGGGTATCGTCAAATCGGGATGGATCATTTCGCCCTGCCTGATGACGAGTTGTCGTTGGCGCTGGACGATGGACGTCTTTATCGGAACTTTATGGGTTATTCGATTCAGTCGGCGCCGGATATGATCGGATTCGGGATGTCGTCCATCGGCTATGTCGACAATGGGTTTTTTCAGAACATCTCGAGGCTGAAAGAGTATAGCCGGCGTGTTGCCGACGGTTCCTTTGCCGTCTACCGAGGCATGAAACTGTCGAACGACGATCTGATCCGGCAGTACTTGATCACATCTCTGATGTGCAACTTCAGGCTCAGTTGGGCGCAGCTGGAAAAACGATTTGCTATCAGCTACGCTGACTATTTCGCGGATGAGCACAGCCGCCTTCGAGATTTCTTCGATGATGGACTCCTCAAGGAAACGGTGGACGGACTCGAGGTCACTCCGGTCGGTCGCGCCTTTGTGCGCAACATAGCCATGACCTTCGATGCCTACCTGACCGACGACTCTCGTGGCAAGAAGGCCACCTATTCGAGAACGATCTGAATGCCGTCAGTGAGGGACAAACTCTGTGTCGTGTTGTTGAGCATGGGTGGCCCCGACAGTGCCGCCGATGTTAAAGAGTATCTCTACAACATATTCTCCGACCGTTCGATTATTCGCCTGCCCGGCGGCTCTGTTTTTCAGAAACCGTTTGCCCGCTTGATTTCATCCCTGCGGCGCTCAAGGGTACAGAAGAACTATGAACAAATCGGCGGCGGGTCACCGCTGCTGAAATGGACTCGCGTCCAAGCCCAACTGATTGAGAACGACTTAGCCTCGGACCTGTCCGGCGTTCGATGCAGTGTCGGTATGCGCTACTTCCGGCCAACGATTGAAACCGCGATAGCTACCGCTTATGATGAAGGGTGCCGCTCATTCTGCTTCCTGCCGATGTATCCGCAGTTCAGTGCTGCAACCACCGGCTCATCATTTGCTGTCGCACGGAACGCGCTTGACGGCGTAAAGGATGTAGCGACATCGTTCGTCAATGACTTTCACGATGACACCGGATACATCAGACTGCTCAAAGAACAAATCGACGGCAACATCGCGCCCGACGAAACGCTGCTGTTTTCGGCCCATAGCGTGCCTCAGCGACTTGTCGACGAGGGCGACCCGTATGTCGATCAGGTGCGAACGACGGCGGCCTTAGCAGCCGGTGATCGTGAGTACGTGTTGTCATTCCAGAGCCGCACCGGCCCGGTCAAGTGGATGGGACCGAATACCGTGGCTGAAGCACCACGGCTGTTGACCAACCCGCGCCGGAAGCTATTTGTCGTTCCACTCAGTTTCGTGTGTGACAACATCGAGACGCTTCATGAAATAGATATCGTTCTCAAAGAACGTCTGGGTGCAGGCGCTGAGCGTCGGCTGCGACGGATGCCGATGTTCAACGACGATCTCCGGTTTGCTTCGGTGTTGGCCAATCTCATCAGGCGCAGGGTTGGGGTGCATGTCGCAAACTGATGTTGTCATAGTCGGTGGCGGCATCTCCGGTCTGTCCGCGCTGCATTTCCTCAGGCAGCTAAAGCCGCAGTTGAGCGTCAGGTTGTTCGAGGCGGACAATCGGTTGGGGGGGACGATCGGCACCGACCACGTTGACGGCTACAGTTTTGATTGGGGCCCCAACGGTTTTCTCGATCGTGAACCGCTAACTCTTCGATTGGTCGACGAACTCGGCCTGTCCGACCAACTCGAACGCGCGGGCGCCAATGCCAGCAATCGTTTCATTCTGCGCAAGGGTCACCTGAGAAAGGCACCCATATCTCCACCGGCGTTTCTGTTGTCCGATATCCTGAGCGTCACCGGCCGGCTGCGCGTGTTGATGGAACCGTTTGCCTCAGGTCCGCCCGTAGATGTTGATGAATCGATCTATGACTTCGCCCGGCGTCGCATTGGTCGCCAGGCAGCCGACTATCTGGTGCAGCCGATGGTCTCCGGAATCTACGGCGGGCGGGCTGAACGGTTGTCGCTCAAGTCCTGTTTTCCGATTATGCACGAGATGGAGAGTAAGTACGGCTCGCTGTTCAGGGCCATGATTGCCAAGGCGAGGGAGGCCAAAGCCAAAGGGGGTAAGGCAGGTGGACCGGGTGGTCCGGGGGGATGGCTGACATCGTTCAAGGGCGGGCTGTACCGGATCGTTGAATGCTGTGAACAGGTCTACGAAGAGTTCATAACGAAAGACACTGCTGTTCGCTCGGTTGTGCGTGACAATGATCGTTATCGGATCAATCTCGATGACGGTGAGTCGATATCCGCTGGTCAGGTGATTCTGGCTGTGCCGTCCTATCGTGCAGCCGACATCGTGACCGATCTCTCAAGACCATTGGCAGAATTGTCGGCGTCTATCCGATACGCACCGATCTCGGTGGTCTGTGAGGGATACCTGCGTTCGAAGGTGCGTCGCAATCTTGACGGCTTCGGCTTTCTGGCGCCACCGAAGGAAGGCCGACGAATCCTTGGATCTATCTGGACCTCATCGATCTTTGAAAACCGAGCTCCCAACGGATACGTGCAGTTCCGAACAATGATCGGCGGTGATGGCGACCATGACTCCATGATGTTGTCCGACGAAGAACTGGTTGGCTGTGTCAGGGCCGACCTCAATAGTATCATCGGGCTCGACGGTCCGTCGGACAAAGTGCGCGTATACCGGTGGCGTCGCGGTATCCCACAGTTCAAAGTGGGACACTCTGGTATCGTGAGTGCGATCGAAGAACACCTGCGCACGCTCGGAAATATCCACATAACCGGCAACGCGTATTACGGCATCGGCCTTAACGATTGCGTGAAACAGTCGTACCGAGTGGTCGACCGGCTCCAACAGTAGCTGTTGCCAATCGGAGTCTATGAGGGACATAGGGTAGCAACTCAGGAGGTGCAAAACATGGCCCGTATCCATATCGTCGGGAGTGGCGACACGTTGAGCGAAATCGCTCGGACCTACTATGGCGATGCTTCTCTCTACAAGAAACTCGCTGAGTACAACGGTATCGTCAATCCCAACCTGATTATCATCGGACAGGTTCTGGATATCCCGCCCAAGGCTGAATTGCTGGGCGGTATTCCCGAACCTCCTGAGCAGGACCACGGTATCGTCCGTCCCCACGGCCTTGAGCAGATTATCAAAACTTTCGGAAACATCCACCGCTACGTCACCGCCGACAGTACTTTGAAGCCATCGTGGGAAACCGAACATCTGGGCCGGGTGAAACTTCCGTTTGCCATCCCTTTATCATGGGACCGTTCCCAGAACGTTACGAGACTCTATTGTCACAACAAACTGAAGGATGTGTTCAGAGCCGTCTTCGAGGAAATTGCGGCCAACGACCTCAGCAACAAAATCATCTCCTATGGCGGTTGCTTCAACTACCGCGTTATCAGGAACAGTTCTAAGCTGTCGACCCACAGTTGGGGGATAGCTATCGATCTGAACCCGGAGACCAACCGGACGGGTACGCCGGGTGATATGGACCCACAGATCGTGGCTGTTTTCAGGCAGCACGGTTTCAAGTGGGGTGGTGACTGGACCGGGCGCAAAGACCCGATGCACTTTCAGTATTGCAGT
>DAOVOW010000206.1 GCA_030629485.1 bacterium | reverse complement strand
GGTGAGGCCGCCCGGATGGTGAAAAGTTTGTCACCGGTCTCCGAGACATGGACCATGATGCCCGGTTTCAGAATTTCGTGATATTTCCACTTGCCGTAGTTTTCCTTGATGATCGGCGGTAAGAACTGTTCGTAATGAGGCGGTCCAAAGTCGGTCCGTCTTTCTTGTACGTCAGCCATGCTATACCTCAATAATTAAGTCGTTATATCTTCCAACATTCCGGAGGGTTGATTAACCCTCTTCTTCCTCGTCCTCGTCTCCTTCTTCGAAGTAATCTTCGTAGAAGACATAAGGATTCTCGCGCGGGTGCGCTACCATCTCAGCCACCGGTTCCAGACCAATAGCATCCAGGAAATTGCCCATGCCGACGCGCTGAATGAACTCACCCACACGCTCACGAGCCTTGCCCTCTTCACACCAGACGTCCCAGATGTTGTCAACGATTTCCTTAAGGTCACTATACGGCGGTTCCAGCTTCCAAAACGGAATCAGTACCGAGGAAAGCATCGCGCCCTCGACGATCGGAGCCTTGGAGCCCAATAACACCGTAGCACCTTTGTCCTTGCCGGGACGAAGCGCCTTCGGCATCACATTGATGCAGTGCATGCAACGGACACAGTATGAGTTTTCAATGTGCAGTTCCTTGCCATCGAAATCCATGCACTTGGCCGGACAGTTACCGATCACATCGGAACGTATATCCATGCCTTTGTCGGCATACTCGCGGACGGCGTCCTGATCAATCTGAATGCTGTCACGCCAGGTTCCGATGATCGACATGTCTGAGCGGGCAATTGACGCCACACAGTCGTTGGGACAACCAGACATCTTGAACTTGAATTTGTACGGAAACGCCGGACGATGCAATTCGTCCTGGTAATGCATGGTCAGGTCATAGGTGAGAGCCATGGTATCATAACAGGCCCATTCGCAACGCGCCTGACCGCAGCAGCAACTCGGCGTTCTCAAGTCACTGCCGGAACCGCCGATGTCGAAGTCGATCTTGCCCAACTCCTCAAACACCGGTTCCAGATGATCGGTAGTGGTACCAAGCAGAATGATGTCACCAGTCGATCCGTGCATATTGGTAAGCCCGGAGCCATGCTTCTCCCAGATGTTGCATATTTCACGCAGTGACTTGGAGGTATAGAACCATCCGGCCGGATGGTTGATACGCATGGTGTGGAAATGCGAAATGCTCGGCCACTCTTTCGGCAGATCGGAATACCGACCAATCACACCGCCCCCATAACCCATCACACCAACAATGCCACCATGTTTCCAGTGGCCGATTTTCTCACGATAGGACTGTTCTAACTGCCCGAGAAGGTCTTTCGACATGTCGTTCTTCTCGGCCGCCCTTTTTATTTCCGACACAAAGCTTGGAAACGGCCCACTCTCGAGCTCGTCAAGCAGTGGTGTCTTCGGAAGGTCTGCCATGGTCACTCCTCAAGTTTCAACAAATAACTCTCTGTTAGCTCTGTTTTCTATGTCTAATGGGAACGCTGCAAAGTCTCCAAGAAACCCTGGCTTTCTTTTAGAATAGAAGTTATCGGCATTCTCCAATTTTCACCATGTTAAATAATTCACTATCTTACTAACATATCTAACCGAAAACCCGAGGCAAGTCAAGCGGAAAATGTGAAAAGTTTCATTATCTGTCATTCTGCCTTTGTATCCCGGGGACACCCTCGTATTCGCAGTGCAGGCTCACAACTCGTTGATGTCATTATAGTTAATAAAAGCTCAAGGTGGCGGCTTGGTGCCCCCAAGGAGATTGCGGCTGTTTCTTGCCTCCGGCAAGATATACATATCATACCTCTCAAACAAGGTTTTAGCCCAAAAGGCGCCTCAAACCTTCAACAAAAAATACCCCCCAACATGTGGGGGGTATCGCGGTTAATAATGGAGTTACGTTTACATGCCCTTGTACGGATTCGGTCCAGCGGTATCGATAGTCTCCAGAAAATCGTCGAAGATATTCGGGATTAGGTGGTAATCCGAAATCGCCAACTCGTGGAGTTCCACTCGTTCCTCTTCGAGGACCAACTGTTTCAGTTTCTCTCGCACGTTTTCCATCCGCGTGTCGGCCAGTTGACTGCCGCGCATGAAGTGACACTGGTAGTCATCGCCTTTCTTGCAGCCTATCAGAATGACGCCGTCGAAACCACTGGCCAAAGCATCGCTGACCCAAACCGGGTTCATGGACCCCAGACACCTGAGCGGGATGATCCGAACCATGGAGTTGTATTTGAGCCGAGCCAAGCCAGCCGTGTCGACCGACGGCATGGCGTCGTTTTCACAAACGAAGGCCAATATCCGCGGCTTCTCCTCGAACTCATCGGGGATATCGATGGATTTGATCATCTGCGAAATCATGTTGATACTATAGTTCTTGAACGACACGATTCGCTCCGGGCAGGCACCCAGACAAATACCGCAGCGCCGGCAGCGGAACGGATTCGGCAACGGTGTTCCCTTGTCGTCTTCATCCAGCGCACCGAATGGGCACTCCTCGGTGCATCGCTTGCACTGAGTGCAGCGTTGCATGAAGAAATCGGGGACGCTCATATCGCCGGCGCGAGGGTGTACCGCCTCGCCACGCGCAACCGCCTCCACCGCCTGAATCGCCTTGAGCGCAGCTCCGTAAGCATCGTTGGCAGAGATGGCGAGATCCATAGGAGCGCGTACCGGTCCGGCGGCGAAGATAGCCGTGCGTCTTGTCTCGTACGGGAAACAGATGAAATGCGAATCCGGGAAACCATACTTGAGGGTCGGAAGATCGGTCCCCTGACGATACGTCAGGTTCAAAATCCCGGCCCCCTCTTCGGCACCGGCGGCTGCCTTTTTCTCGCCATCGGGCGCAGCGTCACCTTCGGCTTCCACCTCTTTCTTGGTAGCCTCATCCGGCGACGGCGGCTCCGATCCACCCTCAAGCCAGCCTTTGGCGCCTTCAACAAAGGTGCTCGGTACCATGCCGGTGGCCAGCACCACCATATCGGCTTCGATCTTCATATCTTCGCCCAACAGTGTCTCGGTGACATCTATGGTGAGCTTGCCGCCACCGTTATTGACGGCGGTGATCTCACCTTTGGTCAGGAAGATCCCATCGTCGTTCTGAGCGTGGGCATAGAACATCTCCCACTGAGCCGGTGAGCGGATGTCCTTGTAAATGATGTACACCTTGGTGTCGGGATACATGTCGCGAACATAGCGCGCCTGCTTGAGCGAAACTCGGCAGCAGACGCCGGAGCAATAGGGTAAGTGATCTTCATCGCGCGATCCGGCGCACTGAATGAAGGCGACGCTATCTGGAGCCTTGCCGTCCGAGGGTCGGATGATGGCACCCTCTTTGGCCATCTGTTCCATCTGGATGTTGGTGATCACATCCGGACTGGAACCGTAACCCAGATGCGTCAACTTCTCAGCCTGGTACGGCTGCCAACCGCTGGCCAGAACCATGGAGCCAACCGTCAGTTCCGTGCCACCGTTGCCGTTCTCCAGGTTTACTACAAACTGTCCCGGCTGACCGGCGGTCTTGGCGACCGTAGTCGACGTGTGAATAGTTATATTATCGTGTCCTTTGACATCCGTAATCAACCGCTCGACATCGGAATCTTCCAACTCCTGATAGGGCGGATGCTTGGGAAACACCTTGACAAACTTCGTAGCCCAGCCGCCAAGGTGGTCCTCCTTTTCGACCAGGACGACTTTGTATCCGGCGTCAGCCGCTGCTTTGGCGGCTGTCAAACCGGTCATGCCGCCACCGATCACAAGGATATCCTTGCTTGTCTCTTCGATGAGCGCTTCCGGCGGTTCGCTGTTCTGCATCTTGACAATGCCCATGCGAACATAGTCCACAGCCAGCATCTGGGTATCTTCATCGTTCGGTTCATGACACCATGCTACGTGCTCGCGAAGATTGGTCCGTTCGGTAAGGACCTTTTCGCCGAACTCAAACAATTCCGGGAAAACACGGCCGGAACAGGCGGCCACCACCACGCGGTTCAGACTTTCGCTCTCGATATCCGTTTTGATGAGATCGAGCCCTTCTTTGCTGCACAGCGCATCATGGCTCCTGGCAATCGCTGCCTTCATTTCACCCGAGGCCAGTTCGACCAGTTTGTCGACATCGAGGGATTGGGCAATATCACAGCCCTTGCAGATATAGCAACCTACTTTGGTATCCATTTTCCTACCTCCCTCCTGCGATATTTATAGCTCTCAAGGCCGCTCCGGTAGCATCCTGAATCGACGCCGATACATCCAGCGGTCGATTGGCTACCCCGGCGCCAACGATGCCCTTGTCACCGTCGAGGGCAATGAATCCGAAATCATCCAGCACCGTCCCTAACGGCGGCGGAGCGTCGACACTATTCGGCACCATGCCGGTGGCCAGGATTGCCAGGTCGACTTCGGTCTTGGTGATCTGGCCGGTTAAGGTATTCTCGGCCTCGAGGATCACGTTACCGTCGGCGCCTTCGGTGATTTTTGCCACCTTGCCGCGATGGAAATGGAACTTCTCGTCGTTCTGCTTGGTGACGTAGTAATCCTCCCAGCGTCCGGGGGTACGAACGTCGATGTAGAACAAATATATCTCGGCATCAGGGTATTGCTC
Source organism: bacterium (assembly GCA_030629485.1). Classification (GTDB taxonomy): domain Bacteria; phylum Zixibacteria; class MSB-5A5; order GN15; family FEB-12; genus JAJRTA01. Next base: position 223 of record DAOVOW010000206.1, on the reverse strand, counting down.
GCGTATGTAAGTCGCCTGCTTCATCGAAGCCATGCAACAGATGGTCGAACAGTACGGCAGATGGTTCTCATCGCGCGAACCGGCACACTGCACAAAGCCGATTGTGGTCGGTTCTTTCTGATCGGACGGCCGCAGGATCTTGCCTTGAGTCGGACCCGTCACAGCAGACAGCCGCTCCATGATGACATTGGTGATGACATTCTTGATCTGCCCGAAGCCGAGG
>DAOVOW010000332.1 GCA_030629485.1 bacterium | reverse complement strand
TATCGAAGGAGAAGAGGAGACGCATCCCTCACACTTGCCGGATTTCATCAGGAAGAACCGAAAGATGCTCAAAGCGGATGTGGTCGTGGTGTCGGACACGGCTCAGTTCAGTCGCACTCTGCCCGCTGTAACTTTTGGATTGCGCGGTATCGCCGCCGTCGAGGTCTTCGTATATGGTCCTAACCGCGATCTTCATTCCGGGTCGTTCGGCGGTGCCGTTACCAACCCGGTGAACGCCCTCTGTGACATGGTCGGCAAGCTGCACGACAAGAACGGCAAGGTGACTATTCCCGGCTTCTACGCTGGGGTCAAGCCGCCCAACAAATGGATGAAGAACCAGTTTCGACGTCTGCCTCACAATGATGCGAAGTATAAAAAGTCTCTCGGTGTGTCCGCGCTTGGCGGTGAAAAGGGATTCACCACCCTGGAACGCACCGGGGCCCGTCCGACCTGCGATGTGAACGGGGTTACCGGCGGGTATCAGGGAGAGGGGCACAAGACGATCATCCCATCGATGGCATCGGCCAAAATTACGATGCGACTGGTGCCCGGCATGGATCCACGTGATATCTGTAACAAGATCGAGAAGTACCTGAAAAAGATCGCACCCAAGGCCGTACGTGTCAAAGTGGAGAAATCCGGTGGTGCCAAAGCGGTGGTGGTCCCGACCGACAGTCTCTGGCTTCAGGCCGCCAAGGGGGCGATCAAGAAGGGATTCGGTAAAGAGCCGGTCTTCATGATGGAGGGTGGTTCGATTCCGATCGTGAATGATTTCAAGCAGACCCTTGGTCTGGATACGCTGCTGATCGGTTTCAGCCAGCACGACGACAATACGCATTCACCGAATGAGCGTTTCCGCGTGAAGGATTTCAATAATGGCTGCAAGACGGCGGCAGCGCTTCCCGAAGCGCTGGCGAAGGTGAAGGTCTGATGGAACTGGGACTGAAAGGCAAACGCGCTCTGGTCACCGGCGCCTCAGCCGGGCTTGGTGCGGCGGCAGCCACGGCGCTGGCTGCGGAAGGCGCTCAAGTGGTAATCAATGGACGGGACCGGAATAGACTGGAACAAGCCGCTCAGAAGATCCATGAGGCCACCGGTGTTCAACCCACGCTACACGTGGGTGATGTTTCGAGGGCGGTAGATGTTGAACGCATTACCGGTGAAGTCGGATCGATCGATATCTTTGTAGCCAACAGTGGTGGCCCGCCACCAGGGCAGTTCCTTGACCTTACAGCGCAGCAATGGAATGAGGCCGGGGACCTGTTGATCGGCTCAGCCACGCATCTCACGCGCGCCGTCCTGCCGAACATGATTGAGCAAAAATGGGGACGGGTGATTTACATCACCTCGGTGGCCGTGCTGCAGCCGGTTGACAATCTGATCTTGTCGAACAGTTATCGCGCCGGTGTCACCGGTTTGTGCAAAACCTTGTCGAATAACTACGCTCGGCATGGCATCACGTTCAACTGTGTCTGTCCCGGTTACACGGCCACCGAGCGACTGCTGAGTTTAGCCGACTCGATTGCCGCCGACAACGGGAAAACGCAACAGGAGGTCATGGACCAGTTCGCCGCCACCTGTCCCTCCGGCCGTCTTGGACAGCCTGACGAACTGGCTGCGCTGATCGCCTTCCTTGCCGGCGACAAGGCAGCCTATATCACCGGAACCAGCATTCCGGTCGACGGCGGTTTGCACCGCAGCCTTCTGTGATGAATGAAGGCGGGTGATCAGATCAGCGATAAAGCGATACCATCAGCAGCCAAACTGATCGCAGCTATCGTTCTGTTGCAGGGGGTGGCGTCGTTTGCTTATCCCGTCGCCAAGTACGGACTGGCGATCATTGAACCATTCACATTCGCTTTCTATCGATTCGTGCTCGCCTCCGGTCTGCTCATGTTGTTGATGCGGCTGAGGACATACGATATTGCCATTGAAAGGAGAGACTACCCGCGCATCCTCCTGTTGGGTATTCTCATCATCCCGCTCAATCAGACACTCTTCCTGGTCGGGCAATCTCTAACAGCGGCCGGCCATGGCGCTTTTCTGTTCGCGACCAGTCCTATCTGGATCTTCATCCTGGCCCTGATGCACCTGCGAGAACGATTTCGCTGGAGTCGCTTGATCGGCGTTACCGTGGCCCTGGCGGGGGTGGCCACGATAATGCTGTCAGGTGCCATCGAAGTGGGTCGTGAGTACCTTTGGGGAGATGTTATCATTCTGGTGTCGGTAATCGCCTGGGCCTACTACACGGTAATCGGCAAGCCACTCGTCCAGAAGTACGGCGCGCTCCGAATGACTGCATACGCCTTGACGGCCGGCTCGGCGATGTACTTTCCCTACGGGCTGTATCGCGCTGTGCACTTTGATTACAGCGCGGTGACTATCGGCGCCTGGGGAGCGGTTGCTTTCATGGCGATTGGACTTTCGTTGGTTGTCTATGTGCTGTGGTACTGGGTTCTGAAGTACATGGAAGCCTCGCGGATCGCTGTCTACCATAATGCCCAGCCGGTGATTGCCACCGTAGTTTCATACCTGTGGTTGGGTGAACAGCTCGGGGAGTGGTTTGTTGCCGGCGGTCTGGCCGTGTTGGTTGGACTTGCCATCTCAGAGCTGTCGAGGAAACGATCTTCTCCATAATAGAAAAAGCCGGGTGCTCAAAACACCCGGCTTGGTTTCACAAAGGCTGTGATTCTTAGAAGCTGGCCTTCAGTGTCCAATACTGGTTAGCGTCAAACACTTCAGTTTGGGTCCAACAGTACTCAAAGGTCAGGTCAGTGTTGCCAAGAGGGACTGTCACGCCAGCCCCGAGCGAGGCGCCGTAGAGCCACTTAGTTGTAAAGTCGAATTCTTCTGACTTTTCCTCTTTGGCGTAATTGTAACCGACTCTGAGGAAGTACTTGTCATCATAGGAGTACTCAGCGCCTCCCTGCCACATATCCATGGACTGGTTGTTGGCGCGGAAGTTCGCAGTGGCGGTAGCCGAGCTTCTGTCATCGGAATAGAAATTATAGGCTGTCCCGATGCTGAGCGAAGTCGGCAACTCACTGGGGGCGTTCCTGGAGGAGGACGGCCGCTTTTCATCCGCCGGAATGCGGTCGAAACCTCTGCCGCTGAAGACCAGGTCCGGGCCATAATTCTTCATGACAAATCCCAGCGTCAATCCGGGGAACCTCGTTTCATAAGTGAATCCGAAGTCAAAGGCGATTCCGGTGGCATCCACCTCAAAGATAGTCTCCCGAATAATATTGCCGGTGAAACCGAAATTGACACTGGCGGTAAGCGCTCTTGAATAAGTCAGACCGAGCACAGCCAGGGTTGGGCTGAACAGGCGTCCAGTTCCATCCGGAAAGGCTTCCGTCGTCTCTTCCCATTCACCGACATTCACTACCTTTACGGCCACGCCAATGACCCCAAAGTCCTCAATGCTCGTACCGAGTGCGAAGTACTCGACGTCGATATCGGCAATG
>DAOVOW010000390.1 GCA_030629485.1 bacterium | reverse complement strand
TGAAATCAGACCTCCCCTGAGTGAGGAGTCCGCCTGGGTGTTAACGGAGAAAGCTGGTAATATCGTCACTTACGGCGCGTACTATGCAACTCTTGCCGCGTTCCTCGTCGCTTCGTTTTTCCCGGAATATCGCGTTTGGGGTTTCAATTGGTGGGCGTACTATCCGGATTACATACGCGGGGTATTGTTTGGCGTCGGCGCTGTCGGCCCGTTCGTGGCCGCGTTTGTCTTCAAGCGCCGCTCGGTCGACTCAACCGCTCCGGAATCGGCGGCGAGCCACAAGGGTTACTATGTCGTGGTGGGATTGCTCACTACCCTCTTTGCCGTCACTTTCTACGTCTTGCGCTCACGGGCGCATTTCCTTGGTGATGGTTACGAACTGCTCTCCCGATTAGCCAACGACGCACCCACAGTGAAACTGTGGGACCGAGGTATGACCTTTCTCAACAATGCTGTTTTTTCGCTCTTGAGCGGCACCCCGGACGTCTGCGCTCTGGAGACCTTCCAGATCATATCGATCTCTACAGGCGTCGTCTTGCTGATAGCTGTTGGAGTTCTGTCGCGGTTTCTTTTTCAGAGTACTGTTCAGAGAATGTTGTTTCTGCTTGGACTGGCGTCGAGCGGCTACATGCTGCTGTTTTTCGGGTATGTGGAGAACTACTCGGTAATGGTCGCGCTGATACTCATCTACTCGCTGGTCGGACTGGCCGTGACAAAGAGCTTACTGCCTTGCTATTGGGCGGTTGTACCATTCGTCCTGGCGGTAACTCTGCACATGTTTGCTCTGGCTTTGTTGCCCAGTCTAATCTACTTGTTGTCCAACAACACCGCCTGGGGTCGGCGATGGCGCGAGGTTTTGAAGCGCACAAGATATCCGGCGGCGGCACTGTTGGTGGTCGCAGGCGCCACGATGCACTATTACCTGTACACCCATTATTACTTTTTCACCTTTGCGCTCCTGCCACCGTTTCCCGACCGGTTCACAGTCGACAACGATTGGCTTTTTTCGCTGAAACATATTGTCGATATAGGCAACCTTCTGTGGCTGCTGCTGCCGGGTTTGCCGCTGTTGGTAGTAGGTGTTATCACCGGCGTGGAGCGTCAATTGCTGAGACGGCCGGAGTATCCCTTTCTTCTGATCCTCCTGCTTTCGACTCTGGGCACTGTGTACATTTTTAACCCCGGAATCGGCATGCCGCGCAACTGGGATTTATTTTCGATCATCGGTCCCCCGCTAGCTGTGGCCGGATACTATCTGCTTCTGGAAAACCGGCGTCGCATCGCACATTATCGCAAAGTCTGTGTCTTATCCATCTTGCTGGGACTATTGATCCTTATCCCACGGGCCGCAAGTCTGGCCGCGCCGGATGTTGGCGTCCGGCACTTCCGGAACTATCTGCTGATAGACAAGCACCGAGGCCGTAACTCCTGGACTCATCTCGCGACGTACTATAAGAATCGGGGAGACACAACATCGGCGGAAGCATCCGTTGCTCAGTGGAAGTCCCTCCATCCCGATGTGTCGATGCTGGAATCGGCACGCCGACTGTTTTACGGTGAGAGACGAATTCGCGAGGCCACCGCCCTGGGACACGATATTGTCGATCTTGCTCCCACCTCCGCAGACGGCTATGCCCTGTTGGGAATGTGCTACATTAACCAACGAAAGTATGACAGTGCTCTCGATTATCTGAAGATCTCGAATGGGCTACGCCCGAACAATTCCGATGTCCTCAACAACCTGGGGCATACCTGTCACATGCTCGGAGATTACTCCCGTGCAGAGACAGCCTTCCTTAGATCCCTCTATCTGGATAGCACCAATGTGGCGCCGGTGTACAATTTGGCGAGGCTCTACCGGGATCAGGGTCGGCTGGAGCAGTACGAAAACTACCTCGCTCTGGCAGCTTCCAAAGAGAACGTGCTACTACACATTGTTAAAGAAATGGCAGACCATTACCTCACGCTTCGGTCCTACGCGAAATCAGCCGAGGCCTATCACCGCGCCCTGGAGCTTGGTCTCGACAGCAGCTATATAAAGCGACTGATTCAAGAGCACCCCGCGCTTGATGAGTACTTCGAGTAGCCGACACCGTACCATCATTCAATTTCGGTGGTCCTGTCAGGCGTACCCCCTGCTATCGGTTCTGCGCCGCGCGAAGCGCGAGAAACACGGCTTGACCGTGTCATTCCGTTTGACAAACCAGCCGCAAACCGTACCTTCAACCAGATGAACTACGCTCATGACCACACCCGCGCCGAGAAACTGCTCCTCGAAGCCAGCCGGGTCTTCAATTCGACCCTGGAGTACGAGGAACTGATCGAGCGCGTTCTGCGCCTGATAATCGCCGCCGCTGGCTCGGAAGCAGCCCTGGTATTCCGGGTAGACCATGAGCGCACCGACATGAAAGTGCGCTTCATGAACTCCTCGGATTTCGAGATGAAGCACTTCTATCGAGAGGTCGGCGCGGGCGTTGTCGGCTGGGTGACCAACCACCGAGAACCGGTGATTATCCACGATGTTTCCGCCGATCAACGCGTCGATCTTGAGGTCGGGCGTCTCGGCGGGGTCGAGATGAAATCGCTCATCTCGGTGCCGTTGATCGGCAAGGGGCAGATGATCGGAGTCATTGAGGCGATCAACAAGACCGAGGGGCAGTTCACCGACAGCGACGTCGACGTGCTGATCGGCCTGGCCAACCAAATTGCCGTGGCTATCGATAACGCTCACCTCTACCGCCAGGTCCGCCGCGAGGCGCGGGAGAAGGATCTGCTCTTCGAAATCGGCAAGCAACTTTCCAGTTCCCTTGGTGTCGATGAAGTACTGCGCATGATACTGGACTCGTTGAAGGAAGCAGTCGATTTCGACGCCGGCGGCGTTTTTCTGATCGCTCCCGAGACCGGCAGTCTCCAGACTCTGTCTACCACCGGTTATGCTTCGGAACAT
>DAOVOW010000437.1 GCA_030629485.1 bacterium | reverse complement strand
ATCATTTATCGCCTAAAATAACAAGAATTTTATCCGCGAGAAGTACCTAACCAGTTGATGGTCGTCGGTGGGAACTTCAAGTGGCGGCTGATTATGCCGAAAAAGACAGTGCACTTACTTGGGAGCTACCCGGTGAGATTTTGGTTTTCAAGGGCGACTGAATGAGGTAAATTGCAATTATGAATAGAGAAATCAAAAGAATCGGCATTCTCACCGGTGGTGGTGACTGCCCCGGTCTCAACGCCGCGATCAGAGCAATTGTCAAGACGGCGCACAACGACTACGACCTGGAAGTGATCGGGTTCTCCGACGGTTACGAGGGTCTGATCGAAAACCGCTATCGTCAAATAGACATCGACGACGCCTCCGGCATACTCGCCCGGGGTGGCACCATTCTGGGCACATCAAACCGCGCCGACCCGTTCCATTTTCCAGTGCTCCAGGGCGAGGAGTACATCTATCTGGATCGCTCCAGTCAGGCGGTACGCAATTTCGAGTCGCTCGGTCTGGACGCGCTGATTGCCATCGGCGGTGACGGCACCATGGCCGCTTCGGCCCGGATGGCCAAGGAAGGACTGCCCATCGTCGGCGTACCCAAGACTATAGACAATGATCTTTTCGGTACCGAAGTGACCTTCGGTTTCGACTCTGCCTGCGTGACCGCAACCGATGCCGTGGACAAGATTCATACCACGGCGCAGTCGCACCATCGGGTGATGATAGTCGAGGTGATGGGCCGTTACGCCGGGTGGCTGGCCCTGTGCGCCGGTTTAGCGGGTGGCGGTGACATCGTGCTGATGCCGGAGTTTCCGTACGACATTGATGCCATTTGCGACGCCGTGCGGACTCGTAATGCCCGCGGCAAGACTTTCTCGATCGTAGTGATTGGCGAGGGTTCTCGTCCTGTCGGAGGGGAGATGACGGTAGCGCGTACAATCGCTACTTCGCCTGATGCCAAACGGCTCGGCGGCGTCTCACACAGTGTTGCCGCCCAGGTCGAGGGGCTGATCAATATCGAGTGTCGCGTGACTATCCTCGGACATCTTTTGCGCGGCGGATCACCTTCAGCCTTTGATCGCCTTCTGGCTACTCGCTATGGGGTCGAGGCGGTTCACATGGTGGTCCGCGGGCAGACCGGCATAATGGTCGGTTTACAAGACCAGCAGATGGTGGCGGTACCCCTTGAGGACGTGGCCGGGAAGATACGCACGGTTACGCCGGATCACCCGCTGGTAAAAGCAGCGCAATCGCTTGGCGTCTGTCTCGGAGTGTCCTCTTCGGTGTCGCTTGAGGAGCACTACAAAGATCCGGTGGCCTCCTGAGTTGAGACTCATTCAACACGACGCCGTATGAACCACACGACATAGGATGTAACGACAGCATGGCAAAAAAGTCTTCTCCCAGTAAAGCTCAATTGGTGACCCGGTTGAAACGCGCACCCGCCTACAAGGTTGCCTACTACGACGACGATTTCATGTCACTGGACTCCTCGCGACCGTTCCGGTTACAAGTAGAGATGATGAAAGCGGAGGTCATTCTTCAACAGGAGAAGATCCGATCCACTATTGTCGTCTTTGGCGGTACCCGAATCGTGGAACCGAAAGAGGCCGTTGCCGCCGTTAAGAAGATCGAAACCCGCTTGCGACGCAAGCCCAATGACACATCGCTCAAGAAACAGTTGCGGATCGCTCGCAACATCCTCGCCAAGTCGCATTATTATGACGAGGCCAGAGAATTCGGACGGCTGGTCTCGAAGGAAAGCCAACTCAACCAAAACCACGAGTTCGTAATCATAACCGGTGGGGGACCCGGTGTGATGGAAGCGGCCAATCGGGGCGCTTTCGATAACGGCGCCAAGACTATCGGGATGAATATCACTCTGCCGATGGAACAGGAGCCGAATCCGTATATCACGCCGGAATTGTGTTTCCAGTTTCACTACTTCGCTGTTCGCAAGATGCACTTCATGCTGCGCGCCAAAGCGCTGGTGGCCTTTCCCGGTGGTTACGGCACACTGGACGAACTGTTCGAAGCGCTCACACTGGTGCAAACTCACAAGCTCAAACCGCTGCCGATAATTCTTTTCGGTGAGAAATACTGGCGTCGTTTGATCGACTTCGACTATCTGGTGCAAGAGGGAACCATCGCACCTAAAGATGTCGAACTCTTCGTCTACGCCGACAAAGCCATTGACGCCTGGAATTACATCAAGTACTTCTACGAATTGCCCGACGACGGCAAGTGAGCATCCGCCGCCAAGGTACGTCGTCCTTCGACTCCGCTCAGGATGACGTTTTGTGAGGATTGCAAGGATGCCGATCTACAAGACTCGTGCGTGGTGGACGTCCCCGTGCGCCGGTGCATGTCATGCTCAGCAAGTAGGGTGGGTCCGTCTTCGGTGTACAGTATCATGACATAGTGTACATGTTCTTTCAGGACATGGTATACAGAGTTGTTATCTTGGTTCTTTGGAATAGGAGCCAAGAGATGCCTTTTAGAACAATGAAGAAACATGATGT
>DAOVOW010000435.1 GCA_030629485.1 bacterium | reverse complement strand
TCATCGTCACCCGCGCCGCGGCCCGCGACAACATGGGCCAGGACCTGAGCGTCCAGCTCACGCGCCAGCCTCGGGCCATTCTGGTCGCGGCGGCGGTGATATTCGGTTTCGGGCTCCTGCCCGGGATGCCGACCGCCACTTTCACGATACTCGCTCTGTTGATCGGCGGGGTCGGCTATATGAGCCGCGAAATGAAGCAACGTCAACTCGTTCAGGCCAGGCAAAAAGAGGAAGCGAAACAGGTCCAGCAGACCGAAACGCAACAGGAGCGCACGGAGGATCTGCTCAAGGTCGACGCTCTGGGACTTGAGATCGGTTACGGCCTCATTCCGCTGGTCGATGCCAATCAGGGCGGTGACTTGCTCGAGCGCATCCGGGTCATTCGCAAGCAACTAGCGAGTGAACTCGGTATCGTGGTGCCGCCGGTCCGCATTCGTGACAACGTGCAACTCAAGCCCAACGAATATCAGATAAAAGTCAAGGGCATCACGGTCAGTTCTTTCGAGTTGATGAGCGATCATTTGCTGGCTATCAACCCCGGTTTTGTCGAGGAGAAACTGGAAGGTTTTGCCACCCGCGATCCGGCCTTTGGTCTTGAGGCAAGTTGGATTATTCCCAACCTGAAAGAGATCGCCGAGGCCAAGGGATACACTGTGGTGGAACCGTCGGCGGTGCTCGCTACCCACCTGACCGAAATCGTGCGGGGTGCGTCGGCGGAGATTCTCACTCGTCAGGACGTGCAGCACCTGGTCGACACCCTCAAGGAAGATTACCCGGCCCTGGTCGACACGACCATCCCGGAATCGGTGAGCCTGGGAACTTTGCAAAAGGTGTTGCAGTCGCTCCTCAGAGAAAGAGTGCCGATCCGCGACCTGGCCACTATCCTCGAAACGATCTCCGATTACATCACCGCCACCAAGGAACCGGACGTGCTGGCCGAGTATGTCCGCATGGCGCTGAAGCGTCAGATCACGGAACTCTACAAAGACAAAGACGGCAAGGTAAACGTGTTTACGATAGATCCCGCCGTGGAACAGCAGCTCGGCGAGTCGGTGCAGAACACCAAACAGGGATTGATGTTAGTGCTCGATCCGGCCATGGCCGAAAAGCTGCTTGAGAAAATCGGCGAGGAAATGAAGCGGCCATTGACGGCCGGATTCGCTCCGGTGTGCATTTGCTCTCCCAACATCAGGCTGGCCCTCAGGCGACTGATTGAGGCCAGGCACCCGCAGTTGGCGGTGGTCTCCTACAACGAGATCATGCCGGAGGTGGAGTTGATTTCAACAGGAATGGTGAGGCTACAAGATGATAATTAAGTCGTTTGCCGCTGAGACGGCGGCAGCCGCTCTCAAACTAGTGCGCCGGGAGATGGGTGGCGATGCCATCGTGCTTAAGACACGACAACTCGCCGCCGACCGGAACGGCGCCCGGGTCGAGGTTACTGCCTGTCTGGAAAAGGCGTCGGCCTATCAGTCATCGGAGATTCTCTCCAACCGCCTGGATGCCGAGACATTTTCGGGCGTGACGAAGACTCTGCCGGCGCCCGGCACTGACCCCGAACCCATCGACGCGGCGTTCATCGAGCGCTCCAGGACAGCGCCCGATATCTACGGTCGTCTGGACAGCATGGAACAAAAACTGGATCGCTTGATTACTGCCGGGCAGCCTGCTGCGCAGCAAGGCGAGCCGACGGTGTTCGATACTATCCGAGACAATCTCAAAGATGCCGACCTGTCCGACGATTTGATCGCGTCCATCATCGGTGCAGCCGCCGTTCATCCGTCGGCTGCGACCGATCCTCAGAAAGCTGTGCATGAACTGTTGGTGCCTCGGTTGGCCGAACTGATGGAGCCCGGCCTCATGTTTGAGCCGGGTGATCGGGTTGTCTTTGTCGGTCCGGCCGGCGCGGGCAAGTCAACCGTAATGGGCAAGGTGGCGGCGCAGTTGACGGTCCAGGCGAAAACGAAAGTTACGCTGGCAACTTTGGACAACTGCAAAATGGCCGCAACCGACGAAGTTCGTCGGTATGCCGAAGTGTTGAATGCTTCGCTGGTCGACGCTTTCGAATTCAATCCACACACCGAGGTTATCTCGGATGCCGTTACGCTCATTGACACGCCGGCCCTTCCGGCTCGGCAGGACGCACTTGACCAACTGAAAGATGCGATCGAGGCCATCAATCCAACCTGTTGCGTGGCGGTCTTTTCATCGCAGATGCGCACCAACGACGCGCTGGCCATGGCCGAAACGATGCAGACACTGATGCCGACCCACTTGGCAGTGACCATGACCGATCTGACCGATCGGTTCGGCACGGCGATCTCGCTAGCCGACGCTACCGGCTGGAAAATCGCCATGATCGGTGATGCCCCCGGCGGCATCGGAGACATCCGTCCGCCGGACCCGGACCGCGCGGCGAGATTGCTTCTCAAGGCAGAGGTGTCCGGTGACTAAGCGACGCCTTCAGTTTACACGGACTGCCCCTGGTCAGGGTCGAACGGCTCCTCGGCTGGTGTCGATCTTGT
>DAOVOW010000109.1 GCA_030629485.1 bacterium | reverse complement strand
GTTGGCCAGATTGCGTGTCGGACTGAAGAACACGCCACCCGCGTGCACCAGCTTGCTGAAGGGGAAGTAGATCAGCAAGGCGCTCACGAGGAAGAGATGAATGAAAAACGTGACGCCGATCCCTTCCGGCACGACGGGGCCGAGAGTCACCAGACCCATGGTTAGTTCCTTGATACCAACGATGTCGGTCTTGTCGAAATAGCGCATCCAGACACCGCTGACGGCAATCCCCAGAAGCAGCAGCAATGGGAAGTAATCACCGGCCAGCGAGATATATCGAAGCCTCGGGTTGACTATACGACGGAAGAAAAGATAGGTCAGCGCCGCGACAATGATAACGTCGGTGAGATAGATGATCGGCAGGCCGATCTGGAAGAAGGCATCAAGACCCTCTATGGCGCTCACGCACCACGGTACCGGTTCAAGGAAAAACCGGAAGTGCCGTGCAACGATAATCAAGAAAGTCCAGTGAAAGGCCAGGCCACCGGCCCAAAGCCATTTGTCAGCAAGGTGGGTCAGCCTGGAACCATCTCTCAACTCCGACCTCGTGTTGCGAAACAGTGAGCGGAAGAAGAGCACCTCGAGAAGCATGCGACCGATCACACCCCAGGTAGAGTGCGGACATTCAAGCCTGCTGGATTTAATCCAACTGAGGCTCTTTTGCTGCCCACAGGTAGTCGGGATACGGAACGGCACCGGCAGGCACGCCCACTGCAGTACCCGCATTACCAGGCCAACAACGAATACGGTCAGGGCGACGTACGGCACGATTACGCCGAACAGATAGTCCAGCCCGGCCGCACCGACCAGGACCCAGGGCAGGGCAATCAGAACTGCTATAACCACCAGCGAAAAAAACAAATTCATAAGCTGTCCTACTCCTCCGTTATCATCTATCGTTGTCTTTGTCTGTGTTATTGCAGCTATTGCCCGTAGAGCCCTCGGCGAGGCGAGCATTGAGGCGCTCAATCAGTTTGGCGGTGCTGCGTCGGGCATCGTTCACTTTGATCTCAGAGATGCGGTCACGACACAAGGTGTAAGAATCAAGCGCCATCAGTTGCATTCGGTCGATAGCATCCTCCGTAGCCTGCAACTCGTCGTAAAGCGCGTGCGTCTTGATCTCCTCAGCCAGCAACTCGCGGACGATCGGCTTGAGCAGCAGTACGAAAGATACCGCCTCGGATGGAAGGAAATCCTGTACGGCGCGGATGCGGATAAGCTTGTCAAGCGACACCCGCGTGCCCTCGGGGTCCATGTCGTTGACAAGGTGCTCGAACAGTTGATCGGTTTCCTCGTGAACGACATATCCAATGGGGTTAGCGAAACGATCACCCTGCTGCTGCAGAAAATCGCGACCATCGGCAGGATAAGTATCGATAATTCCCTGACGCCACTTCTCAACCACTCTCTCTTTATTTCGAGTCAGAAGCTCTCGCAACGTCACAACCATCACCTCAAGTCGTTACACACACCGATTGATTCGGATTAACCGACGTGCTTGTCAAAACTTTTGCGAGCACCGGAGCAGACGACACACCTTCAGAAACGTCAGTCAAATGCTCCTTTGAATTCACTTCCGCAAATAGTCGCAAAGCTATCGCGAACCAGCCGACAAGGTCTGCGACAGCGTCAATACCATATCCTTCCCTTCCGAAAACGCCGCCAGACCGGGAGGCCTGACGACATTCGTATGCGCTGTGCTAATCGGCAGGTCAGGGCTCTCCGAGACCTGACGTCGCAGGAGTCAGGGACTCCTGCGCTAGTTCGTTATCGCCACAGCGTTAACTGCTTACACGCAGCCGGTCGGTTTGGCCAGGCCGGCGACTTTGCAGGCGCCTTTGGCCGGACCGGACGGGAACAGTTCGTAAACCTTCTTCAGCGGGAAACCGGTCTCCTTGCACAGCTTCCGAATCATCGGGGCAATCCCGAACTTCAGATAGTAGTCGCGCAGGTAGTGCACCAGTTTCCAGTGCTCTTCGGTCAGATTGTCCACAGCCTCGGTCGTTGCGAGCGCCTTGGCGATCTCTTCGTTCCACTCTTCGGGCTCCAGCATGAACCCGTCTTCGTCGACCTCAATACTTACTTCGCCATGCGTGAATGTCGCCATCGTTGAACCTCCGTAGTTTACCACCTATAGTGAATTGGTTTATACTCGATACTCATACTTGTACGCTCTATCGCATCTCCAGCCAGCCGCACGGGCATTGCTCGGCGCACTTCTTACACCCCGTACAGACGTCGTGCTTGTAAACATACTCCGGCTTTCCGACCACCGGACCACCCTTGACCATCGGCTTGTTGATAGAGCTGTCCTGACAAAGACTCCAGCAGGTGCCGCAGTCGAAACAGAAACCACAACTCATACACCGCTTGGCTTCAGCGGTCGCCGCTTCAATCGTGAACGTGGATGTGATCTCGGCATTTATATCATTGAACCTGGTCTCTACCGGCATTACGACAGGCTGTTGACGCTGCATCTCCTCATAAAAGTCGGGGTGCAACTTGTCGAAATGAATGGCCTCAGCCTTCTTGTCGGGGGACATGGCTTCGCCGGTAATCATTTCATGGATGGCTTCCGCGGCCCGTCGACCATGATAGATAGCATCGACCACCAAACCGAGATTGACGTTGTCGCCTCCGGAGAAGACAGACTCGATCTTGGTCTTGAACTTGTCGTCGGTCTTGATCCAGTCCCTGCCCTCTATCAGATCGGTGAAACCGGTGAAATCCGGTTGCTGACTGATCGCGGCGATTAACGTGGTGAACTGCAGATCAAAGGTATCACCCTCGATCGGCACCGGACGACGGCGACCGGACGCATCCGGCTCGCCCAACTCCATCTGCTGACATTTCATGCCGGTAGCCTTGTCACCCTCTTTGTAGATCTCGATCGGGGCGGCCAGGAAATGGATATCGACCCCTTCCTCCAGGGCGCCTTCGATTTCTTCCTCGATAGCGGGCATTTCAGTGCGCGTGCGGCGATACAGAATGGTCGCCTTCGCGCCAAGACGTCGGGCCATGCGAGCGGCGTCGATAGCGGTGTCACCGCCACCGATCACAACGACATGATCACCAACCTCTATCATCTCGCCCTCGTTCACTTTGTGCAGAAAGTCAGTCCCGGTCCAGACGTTGGGCGCATCCTCGCCTTCGATCTTGAGTTGTAAGCCTTGATGAGCACCGAGGCCGACAAAAATCGCGGCATACTCTTTCTTGAGATCGTCCACCGGTACGTCGCGGCCGACCATCGTGTTCAACTTGAGTTCGACACCCATGTCGAGGATGCGCTGGATATCGGCATCAAGTATATCCTGCGGCAGGCGATAGTCCGGAATCCCGTAACGCAGCATGCCACCGGACTTGGGGAACGCTTCGAACACCGTGACCGGATAACCACGCCGCGCCAACTGATAGGCGCACGACATGCCGGCGGGCCCGGAACCGACCACCGCGATTTTCTCAGTACGTTTTTCCTCGGTTATCAGCGGTGGTTTCAGTTTCTTCTCAAGCCCAAAGTCACCTATGAAACGCTCCACCGCGTTGATCCCAACAGCTCCCTCTTTCTCCTTACGGTTACACGCAGTTTGGCAGGGATGCGGACAGACACGGCCGCAGACCGAATGGAACGGCGTGGTTTCTGCGAAGATCTTCCAGGCGTCGGCGTACGCATCATCCATGGACCGACCCATATCCTCAGCCTTGGAGATAATCATCAGCATCGGGCGGATGTGGTTGTGATTAGGACAGCCCTCGGCGCCGCAGGGGGACGGTTGCGTTTTGCCGTAAGGTCGCAGGAGCGACTGTTCACCCGCGGCGCCGCCGCCGGAAAAGCCCATGCTTCCCAGCTTCTTCTTTTTCTTTTTTTTGACCAGCTTTATCATGGTAGGACTTTTCCGTTCATATCTTTCTGACGGCTCAAGCGGCCAGGTATCGGTGGTCAGAGGTGGCCACGTGTCCTTGCCATGCCGGCAATATACACTCAATTAAGTCTGTTTTCAGTCAATCAGTTTCCGGTTTCTTCAGCTTCATGATGTGGTCCGCAAGTCGCTCACCATGCCCTAAGCCAGATTCATCGCCACGCTCCCGCCACCAATACTGCCACGACTCATCGCCCGGTACGTACTCGCTGCCTCGACAAACGCGGGCGCCCAACCAGGCACGCCATCGGCATGGAGGTGGGTGTAACAAGTCATCGCGGATTTGTAAACAAGGCCGTCGCGAGCTTGTCCCAAACCGACGCCGCGCCGCACCTTCATGCATCCATCCATAGGCGTGTCTGCAACGGGACCAGTGTAATGAAACTCGTGCCCGCGCAAGACTTCACCAACCTCAAAGAACGGATTGGCCTGGTCCACCTCGACCTCGACATATCCGTGACCTACCGGCCTCCGATGCATCTTCAAATCGATACCGAACAACGCAGCCATCGGGTACGAACAACCGTCCTGAGCAACCAGAGAACGACACAGATAGATGAGGCCACCACATTCGGCGTAAATCGGCAATCCGTCCTCGGCCGCTTGCTTGACTGATGTCATCATGGCACGATTGGCCACCAACCGCTCCACCTGAGTCTCAGGGAAGCCACCGCCGATGTATAAGCCGTCGATATCATCCGGCAGTGCTGCCGTATCCAGTGCGGAAAGCGGCACCAACTCGGCGCCGTTAGCCTCGAGTGCTTCGAGATTCTCCGGATAATAGAACGTGAAGACGGCGTCTTTGAAAAAAGCGATCCGCGTCCGGTGCTGCACCGGTTCGACACAATCGATCGATACTTCATCCATTGGCGCTGCTCTCTCGGAGATTTCGATTAACCACTCGATGTCCAGATGGTGCGCAGCGATCTCGGTCAGTCGCGCCATGAGTTCATCCATCGATCCAAACTCGGCCGGCGTGACCAAACCCAGGTGACGTCCGGGAATCACACTCTCATCGTTGCTGAGTTTCGGGATTGCGCCCACCACGGGCAAGCCGCAGTATTGCTCGATTGCACCGCGTATCACCGCCTCATGGCGTGATCCGGCGATCCGGTTGATAACCACACCGGCAATGTTCAGCGATGAGTCGAACGATTGACAACCCGTTATGAGGGCGGCGAGCGTTCGTGTCGTCTTGGTGGCGTTTACAACGAGTACCACCGGCGTGTCCAAAAGACGAGCCAGAGCCGCACTGCTGTGTGTACCCTCAACATCCATACCGTCGAACAATCCACGATTCCCCTCGATAACCGCCACCCCGGCGCCGTGAGCCTGGGTGACAAAGCGCCGTCGAACAGTGTCGCGCGGCGCCATATATGTATCAAGGTTGTGGCAGTCCGACTCCGCGACAGCGCCAAGCCAGGCGGCATCGATGTAATCAGCACCCTTCTTGAAGACGGAAACAGACCGACCCCTTTGCCTCAGACCTGCCACGAGGCTGAGGCTGACCACAGTCTTCCCTGAGTCGCCGGACAAGCCGGCGACCATCAATCGCGGAATGCGGAGACCCATCTATCAAACTCGGTGCGGTTGAGTATTAGTCGTTGGCCGCACCCTCTCTGTGTGGAATCTCCAGGAAGCTACCGCCAAAATAAGTGTAGACGCATCGGCCGCTGTTGACCAGCAGCTTGATGGCCTCTTTGCAGAGCTTCTTGTCCACTTCGTCGCCGTAGACCTCTTTCATTGCCTTGATCAAATCGCCTGGCTTAAGCTTCTTGAGTCCGAAGCTGTCCTTGACCAGAGCAAACATGGCATCGGCTACTTCTTCTGCTGTCTTAGCCACTTTGGCACCTCTCAAAAGGTCAGATGTGTTGACCGCTTATACGTCAATCCGGCATGCTTGAAATCGTCTATGTGTTCCTTCTGGAACTCGATACCGGACATTCTGAAAAACTTGGGCCAGCCGATGCGGTCAATCCACTCACCCATACGTTCGTACTTGTTAGCATTAGACGCCCACAACTCAACTAGACCCCTGACGGCCTGGGTTACCTCCGGCCAACGAGGCGGGTTGTTCGGTATGAACGGAATCGCCAGCTTGGAGAACGTCGGCTCCGAACGCGCGTTGGACACCTTGCCGCCGATCCAGATGGAGACACCGTCGTTGAGCGGGTCAGCCATCGGCATGGCCGGACACACGGTGAAGCAGTTGGCGCAGTACATGCAGCGTTCCTCGATCACTTCCACCGAGGCATAACCATCAATTGTGGTCGGTCGAATGGCCGCAGTCGGACAGGAAGCGCTCACGCTGGGGATCTCACACATGGCCTTGACTCTGCTGTGATTGGTTCTCGGTGGACGACGGTGAATGCCGAGGATGGCAATATCCGAGCAGTGCACGGCGCCGCACATATTCAGGCAGCAGGCCAGGGCAATACGCAGCTTGCCCGGCAGCTTCATGTTCTCAAAGTACTCCGACAAATCGTCCATGACCGCCTTGACGATACCGGAAGCGTCGGTGGCTGCCGAGTGGCAATGCACCCACCCCTGAGTGTGAACGATACTGGTAATGGAGTTCCCCATGCCGCCAATCGGATGACCGAGCTTCTTCAGGTCGGCAACCAGCGGCTCGATGCTCTCCTGCTTGGTCAGAAGGAACTCGACATTGTGACGGCTGGTGAAGCGCAGGTAACCGTCGCAGTACTTATCAGCCAGATCGCAATAGTCCCGAATCTTGTC
>DAOVOW010000187.1 GCA_030629485.1 bacterium | reverse complement strand
GATGACATCCGCCGCGGCCACTTCCTTTCCATTCTCGACGATCCCGACGACCACGACCCGGATAGCGAGACCACAGCCCGCCACAAGGCCAATCTTGTCGGCTCCAAATCGGTTCCGCCCGACTCGTATCGCGAAAGTCTCCAATACTACGAGATGCGCCTCGACCGCCAACTCACCCGCGCCTACCGGCTCTTGAATCACCTCCAACTCATGGCGGCCTCGCAATCACCACCGAATCTATTATCCGAAGTTAAAAATGCACAAAACGAACCCATTTCCGCACGTTGATCGGTGGCCGGATGGTTTCTGTGGTGTCGGGCGTCTCTGCCCGACACATTCGTGCAGTGCGCGGAAAAGCCGTCAGGCAGAGACGCCTGACGGCACTCATGCCGAAATATGTGCGCGGCAGACCTCCCGGTCTGCCCGTCTACTACGTTGCACCGAAAGACTGGATACTGGCCTACGCCAGAATGACAGAGCTCCCCCACCTCATGCTGAGCGGAGTCGAAGCATGGGACGACGGCAGATGTGGACATCTGCCGGGCACGAGATGAAGATGGCGGGTCCGAAGACGGATCCACCCTACAAGACTCAGTGCTCTTTGATTTGTAGTTTGATCTTCCGGGCTTTCAGTTCGGGTATGAGCCGAGACGAATCAACCGCGATCTCCTGGGGCTTGACACCGCGCACGGTGATATCACCGCTGGCCGCCATCAGGGCAACAATCGAGGCCGGGAAGGCTGTCAGGCGCATCATCGAAGTCAACGCCGTCTTGCTTTCCTGACGATCGACGATTTCATAGACAATCGTCTTGTCCTTGCCGTCTTTCTGACCCTCAAAAGTCACCCGCAGAAGCACCATGTCAAGATCATCGTGGCTGAGCGTACGCTTGAGCACCGCCATCAGAACCTCCCTGGGCTCTACCGACATACCATCGACCACGACCTTCTGCCGCGAGGCCAGACCAATTTCGAGCATGGGTCGAAACAGTTGACAGTGCCCGGGGTAGCGGATGGTTTTGTAGTCGAGGAAGTCTACTTTCCCTTGGTAGCTATCCGGAAGGGTCGAGGCGCCGCCGGAAGTGTAGAAGGCCTCAAACTTGCCGATGCCGTCGAATTCCAGCAGCTCCAGTCCGGTCATAGGATTGACGGTTTTCTTGTGACCATCCTCGAGAATCATGCAAGGTTCCCAGTACTCGTTGATCAAGCCCTCGGCCGAGAACAGCATTTGATAATTCAATGGCGGCCGCGGCGATTGCGGCAGACCACCGACGCGAATAGCAAGCGACGAAACATGATCGAACTTCTTGACACCATCGGCAGCCAGCACGGCCACCATGCCGGGGGCCAGACCGCAGTTGGGAACGACGATCACCCCGGCCTGTTCGGCCTCGTTATCGAGTTCCAGTTGCGAGCGTACCACATCGTTGTTGCCGCCGAGATCGACCAGGTGGCAACCGGCTTTGATGGCGGCTTGCGTCAATGTCAGATTGAATCGGTAGGGGACGCAGGAGATAGCGGCGTCATAGTCTTTCAGGGTAGCGGCAACAGCGTCTCCGTCGCCGGCATCCAGGGACGCGGCTATGCTTTTGCCATGGGCATATTTCTCCGCAACCTCCCGGGCGGTTTTCTCGTCTGTATCGAACAGTCCGACCACTTCGACATGTTCGTTTTGCGCCAGATCATATACGGCCGCTCGGCCCATCAGACCGGCGCCTATCACGGCAAGCTTCATCGGCGATTTCTCCAGTTGTAGTTCATCGACAAATATACGCAGCCTCAACCGATCTGAAAAGGACTAACCAGAGCCGATTTGCAGGTGGTGCCGGACTGAAGAAATATCCGCCGAATCCCGATACTAAATCATAAGCAAAAACCCAGCACCCTTACGACCCAGGAGTTCTTGTGTCCAATACATTATCGACCAGCGCGATTTTGAGTGAGCAACAGAGAAAGGATCTGGCCTTGTTTGAGAGGTTGAAGCCCTATCTGGGGCACTGCCTGACTCTGAACCATGACCTCAACAATCCACTGGCTGGTATTATCGGCTATGCTGAGTTTCTCCAGGAAGAAGCGGACCAATTGAGCGATGAGCACAAAGAGTTCGTCGATCAGATCATGACTTGCGCTGAGCGGATGAGACGCGTTCTGGAAAACCTCAGTGAAGAGAAAAACGCTCTATCAACCGAGTTGGACCTCAGCGAAGTCGTCGTCGCCTATGAACCCTTTCGTTAGCCGTTAGATTAGCTGGTTGATCTTTCGTAACAGCCACTCCACCGACACTGCCGACAAGAACACAATCAACAGCCATATCCGTCCCCAGAGCAGATAGTCCTTTTGCGAGACCACCGCAACAGGGGCCAGGTCGAGATAGGCCATCGCTTCGTCAAACGTCTCAGCTTTGAAGGCCCTGCCACCCGAACGCGAGGCCAGCGCTTGCAGACCGGCGGCGTTTCCGCTTTGGTCGAGTTCTTCCAGGGAAAACGCTTCAACGAGAATCTGCCCTTCCGTTCGTTTCAGCAATCCCTGACCACCATCGAAACGAGCCACGTAGTCATAGCGCCCCGGAGCCACATTGAGAAACTCGGCGGAGTATTTCCCCTCACCAAGACTTAGCA
The DNA here is from genome assembly GCA_030629485.1 of bacterium. Lineage (GTDB taxonomy): Bacteria > Zixibacteria > MSB-5A5 > GN15 > FEB-12 > JAJRTA01. The sequence continues at coordinate 2,420 of DAOVOW010000187.1, read as the reverse complement.
GGTCAAGTTCGAAACTATCCTCGGCGGCCTGAGATCGAAGCTTGACCGCACCGGTGACACCGGGGATTGGACGGTAGCCAAGATCAAAGGCGTAGCCGTCAAATCGGACCGTCTCACCGCGAGTGAAGACCTCCTTCTCCGGGCTGATGCGTATCGGGTCGAAATCATCTTTCACTGTCAGCCAGGTGACAGTCCCTTCCAGAAAACGATGGTACAACTCCGCCTCAGCGCCGAAACCAAGATTGACGAAACTCCAGGTCCAAAACGGCATGGCCGCCGAGGCCAGGACTTTGCCCGGACCGACTCGACGATAACCCAGAACCGGCGGCCGCTGTACCTGAGCCGCTGGTCTGGACGCCCAGGCCAGTACCACTGAGCCGGGAGCTATCTGGTCGCACGGGACCAGCTTCTGAAACGGCGGCAGTTCCATCCAGGCAGCGCGGATCGCGCTTTGATCGTCGGCCAGTCGCACGGCGGGGTGAAAAAGATCCCCCTCGGCAGGTTCGGCATTGAACTCCACGTATTGCAGATTCACTCGTCGCGACTGAGAGAAAGGTAGGAGCCGATTCATCCACTCAGCCGGACCGGAAGCTGCGTATCTTTCGCCCATCAAAACCCACAGGGCGCCGCCCCGGTTGGACAGGTAGGATTCAATGATATCTTTTCGCGAACTCAGGCGACGCGGGTCGGGATCGTGGAGGATGACCAGATCGTACCGATTGAGCGAAGTCTGTCGGCTCGGGAAATTCCCGGCCAGATTGCCCATCTTGCCGCCGGTGGCAACGAACTCTACCTCGTACTTGTCGGACTGTTCCAGAGCTCGTTTGAGGAAACCGACCTCGTAATCGGGCGCCGACGAAGCCAGCAGCACCAGGAGCTTGCTCTTGAGCACCTTGACGGCAAAGAACCGCTGGTTATTGTCGGTTGTCTCTTCACCCTCAACCGGCACTGCTCGCGCGCGCAGTAACGTCTGGCCCGGCTCTTCAGGGATAAGGCGCAAAGCCACCTCGCCCAATCCGTCATCGGTCGTAAGCTTTAGACGCTTCTGATCGACTACTCGGTTGCCATCCAGCAACTCCACGTTCACGGTTCGATCGCCGCCTCGTTGCCAATGGAGTTTGACGATAATCTCAGACGGCTGTCCGACAAAAGTTATCGGATTGAAGCTCAACTCGGCGATGCCGACGTCAAAACCACCGCCTCCCATCGCCATGTCGATAGTCACGATAGGTGTGTTCAGCGTTGTCGCGATATCCGCTGGTTCCCGGCCGGAATTGGTATTACCGTCACTGAACAGCATCCACAGGTCAGCCGGCTGGTCCAGTTGTTGTTTGTCCAGTTCGTAGAGGGCGTCGGCCAGGGCCGTCCGGTCGGGATCGACGAGAGCCGGTTGGGCAGCCAGATTGCCACCGAAGTAGCGGTACTCTGGATTGACCTGCGACGATACTTGCGCAAAAGAGGCCGACGAAAACAGCGAGTCCATCCTTTCGCGACGCGACTTGCCTGCCTCCTGCTTGTTCATGCTGGCCGAGTGGTCAACCAGCATCGTCACTCGCCGAGGCCGCTCATATTCTCTGGTGATGCTCAGCACCGGCTCCAGCAGGGCCAGTACCAGGGCCGCCACCGCTATAATACGGAGTCCGGCCAGAATGATGCGCAGGTACAACGGCAGAGGTGGATTGGTCCGACGATACAGAAAGAAGGCGGCGACCAGGAGAACTATTAGGGCCGGCCAGACCAGATAAGGGTAGGCGGTGAGGAAACTGAGAGAGATTTCTTTGATACCGGCCATCGTCTATCTTATACTCGGTGGGCTGGGTTTTGGTTTGGCGTCTCGGCGCGCCGGAGCGCGCCGAGAGGTCTCATCACGAGGCCCTTCGGGTAGCGTAGTCGACGAGACTTGCCAGACTTTCGTAGTAAACTGAGTCTTCCACCCGAGAGATCGCGTCCAGTCCTTGATTACTCAAGCGGTCAGCCTTCTTGTATGCGTAGTCGATACCCCCATTCTCATGGACGAAATCATGGACCTTCTCAAAGGAAGCTTCGTGTCCGTCGTCCTTGAGGTACTTCATGATCTCGCGGCGACTGGCCTTGTTTACCTTCTTGAGTGAGTAGATCAACGGCAGCGTAACCTTGCCGGTCATGACGTCGTTGCCGGGTTGTTTGCCGGTAACGTCGGGGTCGCCGACGAAATCGAGCAGATCATCGGCAATCTGAAAGGCGGTGCCGACTTTCTCGCCAAAGGTCGCAAAACACTGTCGTTCGCGAGCACCCTGTTGGGTCAGGATCGGACCCGCCTCGCAGGAAACAGTAAAGAGCGAGGCTGTCTTGTCGGCAATGATCGACAGGTACTCGTCCTCACTGAGGCTATAGTTGCCGGTTTCTTCAATCTGGCGCAACTCGCCGACGGAGACACGTTC
>DAOVOW010000042.1 GCA_030629485.1 bacterium | reverse complement strand
TGTCAGCGAGGTTCATGCAGCCGAGCCGGACGAGACGGATGAGCCCGACACGGTCGACTCAGATGAAGTGGAGCGGGAAGAGATCAAAGGCGTCTTTACTATCAAGGACGGTGTGGCGCGATTTGTCCAAATTACCACCGGCGTGGCTGACCAGAAGCGGATCGAAGTGCTGACCGGCCTGGAAGAAAGTGAGCAGGTGATCTCCGGCCCCTACCGGGTGCTGAGGACAATCAAGGACGGCGATGAGGTGGAAGCGGAAGAGAAAAAAGACAAGAATGGAGATGCCTAAGCATGCCGCTGATTGAGACGAAAAACCTCTGGAAGACATACACGATGGGTTCTGAGCAGGTGCATGCACTCAGTGGTGTTACGATCACGATTGAGAAGGGAGAGTTTGTCGCCATCATGGGACCCTCGGGTTCGGGTAAGTCTACTTTGATGAATCTGATCGGTTGTCTTGATACGCCCACGCGAGGGGAATACTATCTCAACGGTAAGCAAGTCAGTACCATGAACGATGACGAACTGGCCGGTATACGCAACCGCGAGATAGGGTTCGTTTTCCAAACGTTTAACCTGCTGCCACGGGCATCGGCTTTGCACAACGTGGAACTCCCGTTGATTTACAACAGTTCGGGTACTGCCGACCGGCAGCGACAGGCGGAAACGGCGCTGGCCAAAGTGGAACTGTCCGATCGCATGCATCATAAGCCGACGGAACTATCCGGCGGACAGCGGCAACGAGTAGCGATTGCGCGTGCTCTGGTGAACAATCCTTCGCTGCTGCTGGCCGACGAGCCGACCGGTAACCTCGATAGTAAGACCTCGCTTGAGATCTTGAGACTGATCGACGACCTTCATCGTCAGGGGAATACGGTCATTATTGTGACGCATGAACGCGACATTGCCAGGTGCGCTCATCGGGTGCTGTCGATTCTGGACGGACAGATCGCCGGCGACGAAATCACACCCGAGAGCGGGCGCGTGGTGTCATGATCATGATAGTCCCTTCGTTAGCGAAGATAGCCGTTGCGGCCCTCTGGGCGAACAAGCTGCGCTCGGGTCTTACGCTGTTGGGGGTGATTATTGGTGTGACGTCCGTCATGACTATCATCTCCGCGCTTGAGGGGATGATGGGTGCAATCGAAGAAGACCTGGCCACGTTGGGGCCAACGACATTCATTGTCCAGAAATGGGGGATGGCTACATCTGAAGCTCAAGCTATGGAAATGATGAAGCGCAAGGCGCTTTCGCTTGATTGCTGGGAATTGTTGGAGGATGGCTGTGACCTTTGTGAGAAAATCTGTCCGCGTTCCAGCGCCATTGCCGATGTGAAGCGCGGCAGCAACAGCATGAAACGCGTCTATGTTGGCGGTTCGACCTTCAACATGATCGACATCGTCGATTTTGAAGTCGCCCAGGGGCGGTTTCACTCGCATGAGGATGACATGTATCGCCGGCGGGTTGCCTTTATCGGCGATCGGGTACGCGAAGAACTGTTTGGGATGACCGATCCGCTGGGTAAGGATTTTCGCATCGGTGGCGTCAAGTATTCCGTCTGTGGGGTGGCCAAAAAGCGCGGTTCGATGTTTGGAGAGAGTCAGGATGATTTCGTCTTGATCCCGTTTTCCACTCATTTGAAGCAGTTTGGCCCTCCGGGACAGCGGCTGCGGTTTATGATCAAGGCTGCATCCGTGGAGACGCTGGAGGACGCTCAGGATCAGGTGCGAATGGTTTTGCGGGCGCAGAGACATGTGCCGTATGACAAGCCGGACGACTTCTCAATCCTGACGGCCGAGAACATCCTGGAGATGCTGAACTCAGTAACCCGTATCTTCCGTATGGGGTTGATCGGAATATCATCAATCTCGCTGGTGGTGGGCGGGATTGTCGTGATGAACATCATGATGGTGTCAGTCACCGAACGGACGCGTGAGATCGGCATCAGAAAGGCAATCGGCGCCAGGCAGAAACATATAATGCTCCAATTTCTATTTGAGGCGTTGATCACAACGCTGACGGGAGGCGTTGTTGGGATTGTTCTTGGGTACGTGATTGCCAAATCGTTGGTCGGAATGCTGGATATGCAGATCACACCGTCGAGCTTCGCCATCTTTTCCGGACTAATCATTTCAGTAGGTATCGGGATTGTTTTCGGGTTATATCCAGCCATGAAGGCGGCCCGACTGGATCCTATCAAAGCTTTAAGTTACGAGTAGCCACAATGCTTCTGACATGGGTGGAGATCAGAGATGCTATCGCGATGGGACTTGGCTCCCTGCGGGCGAACAAGCTTCGGTCGGCGTTGACAATCCTGGGTGTAACGATCGGTGTAGCTTCAGTGATTGGTCTGGCCTCGATAATCGACGGGTTGAACAGCGCCGTTGAGGGCGAAATCGACAACATCGGTTCCAACATCATCGATATAGATCGCTTTCCGCCCGGCACCGACTTTGACGAACTGACCGATGCCGAGCGCAACCGCCCCTACATGGGTACCAGTGAAGCCATGGCGATCCAGGAGAACTGTCCTCACGTCGACGGTGTAGCGCCGCAGAACCACCATTGGGCGCCCGGCGGCAATATCATCAAGTACGGCAACACCAAGGTCAGTAACCTCAGGTTTTTTGGTACCTGGCCTGACTATATTCGCGTAACCAACCAGAATATGCGGGAAGGGCGATTCTTCACCGGTTCGGATGAGCAGTTCAGGGCGATGGTCTGTGTTGTGGGAGCCCAAACGGCGGATGCGCTGTTTGACGGCGAGCCGGCGGTCGGCAAGGAAGTTCGGCTGAACGGCAACCGGTTTGAGGTGATCGGTGTCCTGGAGGAAGTGGCATCCAGTTTTGGCAATGACTGGCACAACAACCTGGTGACGATACCTCTGTCTACTTATGAAAAGTGGCTTCCGTGGGATGAGGCGCTGACCTTGGTGGCGCGGTCCCGGTCGCGTGAAGAGATAGGTCTGGCCAAGGAAGAGATTATCAACGCCTTGAGGATCGAACGACGCGTCCCGTTCAACAAGGAGAACAACTTTGCGCTCTCTACACAGGATACTTTCAAGGAGCAGATGGCCAACATCACAAAGTACATCTACCTGGCTATGATCATCATCACCTCGGTCGGTCTGATGGTTGGCGGTATCGGCGTTATGAACATCATGCTCGTTTCAGTCACCGAACGCACCCGGGAAATCGGCGTGCGCAAGGCGATCGGCGCCAAACGGTCCAACATCGTCATGCAGTTCCTCACCGAGGCTACCACTCTCTCGGGGGTGGGCGGCTGTATCGGTATCGCCGCCGGCATGGTCCTGGGTTTGGTAGCCAACGCGTGGCTGGGATTCCCTCTGACGTTGTCGATGTTCTGGATTGCGATTGGCTTTGTTGTTTCGGTTACAGTCGGCCTTGTCTCAGGTGTCTATCCGGCCTACAAGGCCTCACGGCTCGATCCCATCGAAGCCTTGCGCTACGAGTAGCTACTCCTGTCGCGTTGCATCATCCTTTTAGCTTGCCATCAGCCGGTATCGCTGGTTTATTTGAACGATAGCTGTCGATTGATCGTTAAAAGACGAAAGCATGATAAAGCGATTACCCATATTCGTGTTGACCGGGTTGCTGTTGTGGCCGTTGTCATTCGCCGGCGCTCAGTTTGACAAGATGTCCGATGAGGCCCAGAATCTTTCCGGACTGGTCCTTGACCACGCTGTCTTTTATGATCCACCCTCGGGCAAGATCAGGCTGGAACTGTACTACCAGTTTTACAACTTCGTGCTCCAGTGGCTGCCGGTGGGCGACCAATACGTTGGGAAATATGAGGTCGTTATTCGGGTCAAGGACAAGAACGGCAGACAGGTTGATTCCTATACGAGACAAAGGAGAATATCGGTTTCTGATGAAGCACGCACCCGGTCGCGTACCGATTTTCGCACCAATCAGGTATCTTTTCTGCTCGATCCCGGCAAATATCGGATTGCTCTTAGCCTTCGTGACGAGAATTCATCGGTGATGCTCTACCGGGAGATCAAACTGAAGCTAAAGGGCACAAAGAACCGCAAGCCGACTCTGTCGGATATTGAGTTTGTTATGACCGCCAGGCACAACTCGCAGGATTCATCCGTGTTTAGCAAGGGCAACCTTACCGTGGTGCCGTTGGTGAGCCGGGAGTTCAGTTCTGATCTCAATCGCAATCGACTGCTCTACTATCTGGAAATCTATCAGGGGAGTGACTCCGACGAAAGCGTTTTTGTGGAGGCAACCGTCAGACGTCGTTGGGGGAGCATGGTCTATCGCGACAGTATGACCGTGTCGCTCGAAGCTTCGGTGGTGCGGCAGTTGAGGGAGATATCTCTCGACTCGCTGGCGCCCGGCGACTACACGCTTGAGCTTCGGCTGAGGGGACGTCGTCACAAGAAACTGGACGAACGAGTCACCGGTTTTTCAATAGCCTGGACCCAGGATGCTATGCTTAGGAGCGACTACGGATCCACCCTGAACTTGATTGGGTTGATTGCCGAGCCGAATGAGATCTCCAAGTTGGGCAAGCTGAAGACATATGAAGAACGATTTGACGGTATCACGGAGTTCTGGTTGCGACGGGACCCCACTCCCGGCACCAGCACCAATGAAGTGCGGCAAGAATTCTTCCGGCGAGTGCGCTTCGTCAATCGGGCTTATTCGTTCATGAGACAGCAAGGCTGGCGCACCGATCGGGGGAGGATCTATATCAAGCACGGAGAACCGGACGAGATCGATGACTATCCGTTTGCCCCGAACAGCCATCCCTACCAGGAGTGGCATTACTATCGCGACGGACGCTATCGAAGGTTCACATTTGTCGATGAGAATGAGGACGGCGACTATCGCCTGGTATACCCCTATGACGGTCTTTACATGAGACCGGATTTTTGACGAGGTGGTTTGTGTTGCGAAAAGTTTCAATGTCGGTATTGGTCGTTGCGGTTATGAGCGCGTCGTTATGCGGACAGGCCGGCGCTGGAGATGGTCGGTTGACTCTCTATGGTGGAGTGACGAGGTTCGCCGATCCGGCCAGTGATTCTCTGGTGCTGGTGGAGTTTCCTTTCTCCTTGAACCGTCATGAATTTGAGTTCTACCAACCCCTGACGGACGATTCACTATTCTACGCCCGAATATTCGCCCAGATCGATCTCTTCGGCACGAACGGTGCCGCGATCGATTCGGCCTCGACTTACTTCTCAGCGTGCGTAAAGGACTGCAGGGAAGCGTCCGTCGGTGGCTACCGGCTGTTCAACAAGTTGTCGTTGTATCTGGCGCCGGGCGTCTATTCCGCGCGTCTCACGGTGATCGATGCGGTCAGCAAACGCCGTGCTGAGATCTTTCATTCGTCGTTCGAAGTGATTCCACCGGTGAAGAATCGGGTCACGTTTAGTGACATTTACACCGCCTATGACGTAAGGTTCATTGGCGACACTTTGGCCGGCGTCGATCTCCGAATGGTCAAGAACGGCTTCAAAGTGGTTCCTAATCCGATATCGACTTTCAGCACAGATGATAGTGCCGTACATCTCTACACTGAGGTTTATAACCTCAGTTACTATGAGGATCGAACCGCTCGGATTGCCGTGTCACTGGTTGTACTGGACACCGATAGTATCGAATATCGGAACTTCGGACGACGGTTGCTGGAGAGTACCGGGACGTCGGCGGTCATCACCGAATCATTCACTATAGACGGCTGGTTGCCGGGTGTGTACTATGCGCGTTTGATTTTGCTCGACCAGGAAAGCTCACAAGCCGATACCGCCTATGCGCCATTCCAGATTGTTTCAGAGGAAAGTCTGGCGGCAGAGAAGGATCAAAGATCTGATCCTTATGATACGCTGTCGCTGCAGATGAAGGAGCGGTTAGTGACCTATCTCCTCACGCCGCCGGAAAAAACCACGCTGTCACGACTGGGGGACAGGGCCAAATTGAACTACCTGGATCAGTACTGGGCAGAACACGATGAATATCCTGAGACGCCTGAAATCGAGAATCGACTTGATCTGATAGAGCGGTTCGAGGAGGCCAACCGACTATACTCCACCAATGCCGATAAGACTAATGGCTGGTTTTCTCACTTGGGCCGTGTCCTGCTCAGATATGGTCGTCCCAGCGAGATCGAAGACAAGACGGCCGAGTGGGTGAGTTCTCTCCCGATGCAAATCTGGTATTACTGGGAATGGGAGGAAGGTAAATTCTTTCTCTTTGCAGATTACCGACATGATTTCGATTTTACGCTGGTTCACTCCAATGTCGAGGGAGAGATCTACGATAAAGACTGGCAGAAAGCCATGGATGCCGGATGGATTGATATCGGATTCACTCCGTTTGGAGAAGATTGAAAAAGCCGCCCGATAACCGGGCGGCTCTCTCTCCTGGGTAGCTTTCTTATTTCTACGGGCTGATCACTTGCCACCGCCACCGGCGGCACGCGTTCCTGCCGCCCTGACATTGCGCACGGTGCGTTTGACCGGAATAGTGAAACGGCTGTGCTTTTCGTCGGACAGTTCAAAAGTCAACGACTTCTCGAACGTCTTGTCGATAACGTCCTCATGGATGACAATTTCAGCCTCGACCGTTTTCCCGGCGCGAACCGATTTCGGCATCTTCACATCGAAGTAATCTTCCGCCCAAGCGACCAGACTGATCTCAAGGTCCTCGTCGGAGACATTGGTGATCTCCAGTTTCTTCCGGGTCACTTTCTTCTCTGTGAACTGCGACATATCCACTTTGTACGGTGTGTTGATAACCGGGTAGGTGGAATCCGGTCGTGCGGTCATGGTAGTGGAAATCCGCACCCTCTTTTCCGGGCCGCCCTCGTTAGTCTTGATCCTCGGCGACTTTTTTACCGTTTTCTTGTATTGCCTGGTACTGAAAATAATTTCGAGCTTAGTGCTGTCACCGACAGCAATGACCGTCTTTTCCAACGGCGCTTTGGTGCAGCCTCACCCAGGCTTTACGGACAGAATCTTGAGGGTATCGTCTCCAATCGAATACAACCAGAAAACATGAGAGACCTTTGAGTTCTGCGGTGCATAGCCGAAATCAAAGGACTCTTCCTTGATCAACAGCCGAGGGGCAGCTACTGAACTGCCAACTATCAGCAAGGTCGCCACAGCCAGAATGGCAGCTTTTGTCGCTTTATTCATAGTTGCCTTTGGATCCTTTCTCTATCAGTACTACTCTTCTCGTTTTTGCGAGCGACTCGTCCGGCCGCTCAATAGATTTTACGTCGTATCGGTATGGTCAGTCGGCTTTTTTTCTGTCCTTCGAATTCCAGAGTTATCGAACTCCTAAACTCGGAATCGGAAAACTCCGCCTTAAGCTTTACGTATCCCGACGCCTGTGCGCCGGCCGGTATATGCGCTGGGAAACTCATGAGACACTCATCGACCGGAAAAGAAACGACCGTCACTTCCAGGTCCTCTTTCGAGTGGTTGGTGAGAGTGAAACCAACGCTGTCGATCGACTTAACGGCAATTACTGCAAACTCACCCTTGAACGGCTTGACAGAGACCGGCCTTCCCGCATCGGGAGCCCCAGCCACCAGGCCTTTCAGCGACATAATGTGTGGTTCCGGGTTACCCTCGATAATCACCGACGGGAATTGGGAGGCATTGCCGATCCGTCGACCCAGGTTCCAGAAGACACTCACCGGCATACTGTCCCCCGGGGCCAGCCAGTCCTGAGTCAGGGGCACGGTGGTGCAATGGCAGGTGATCCTAACCTCCTTGATTCTCACCGTATCGGTCCCGACCGACTTGAACCAGAAACTATGCTTCACCGTCGACTGGTCCGGCATCATGCCGAAGTCAAACTTCTTCGATGCTATCTCCAGCTTCGGTTGGGCCGACGCCGAAGAGGCGACCAGCAGCACCAACAATATCGAGAAAACATAATTCATCGTCATATTATAACAACCAACCGTGTCGGTGTTCCCGCCAAACCTATAATATACGTTCTCCCTTGCGGTTAGTCAAGACATCGATAGGCCATATTGGTGTTTGATGAACAGGGGGCGTGTCATATATCGAGGAGTGTTCCTGTGCCCGGCAGATGTCCTGGTCTGCTCCTTGGTCCGGTTTGGGTGGTCGTCTCAAACCTGTTTGGGACGGTGGGCAAGCCCGTCTTTCGCGCTTTGCGCGCCATTTCCTAACATGTCATTAGTGGGTGGCCAGGTTGCAGTGGGATTGAGGGAGAATGTCACCCCCAAACGAGTTTGAGGGTGACACCCGGCCGCCGAATCCTAATGTCATCGATCCTAATAAACCAGAAAATCGTTGCTATTAATGACATATGAGGCTATAGTACTACTGAACAACAGTAATTGGATTCGGACACTTGCCGATGCGTCAGGGCACACTATGATGGGGTAGCGCACGCAGCATGATCGGAAGCTACACAGACACGGAACAACAGAAGCATCGGTCAGCCGTCTCTCCGACTCGCGCAGGATACGCTGAAACAAAGTGTTGTCTGGTGTTAGCATGACCATTTCAACTGATATCGAGCGTGTAACGGTAACTGAGTCCTGCCTTGAGTGCGTCGCACGTTGCACAGTGCGGGAGCAGCGCGGGAAGACTCCACAACAAACTAATCTCAAACTGATGGAGGTTCTACAGATGAAACTCTCCTGTAGATTGAAAACCGTTCCTCTGAAGGGCTTTTGCTTTCTCATCGCTCTTTGTATGCTTGCCGGCGGTACCGCGTATGCAGAGACCGGTGGCCCGTATACACCGGGCGATGGGGCTGAAGTCAGGGTGGAGTACGAAAGTGTTTTGAACGCCTATGAAGCAATGGCCGAAAGGTACCAAATGGAAGGGAGAGAAGAGGTCATAGCTCAGGCCCGCGATGCACTCGCCTTAGCCACCGACGACGAGCTTGCGCCATTCGCCGAGGCCCTTCCGAAAATCCGCCAGTGGCGTCAGGCAACAGATGTGTGGGTAGCGAGTGCGGGGTCAGCCGAGGCTCCCAGCACAGAGAAGAGTGATCAACCAGTCTTAGCCACTTCCGACGGATTCCCCGATGTGGACTACTACTGGGACGAACATTATACTGAAGCGGAGATGATGGCAGCGCTCCAAGTTCTTAACATTGCGACAGGGGTACAGATGGTCGCCAGTCGAATCTGCGATGAGGTTATAGTAGTATTAGGCGGCGGCAACGCCTCCTTGGCCTGTATTCCAACTGACGCCGTTTATATAGTCGCTTTGTTTCTCTATGAGACCATGAATCAGAAGTACAACGACGCCACCGCCAACGAGGTCTATGCCTCATACGACCGGCTCGGACACATTCATACCGACCTTGTGGATGTTCATGACGATGTTCAGGTTGTTGCCGATACGACCACCGTGATGTCCATCAGGCAGGTCTTGATGGCGGCCGAGATCGATTTGATCCGATCAGGTCTGGACCAGCATCGGGCGGACTTCGAAGCTTGGACTATTCTCGCCCTCCGCACGAAAGTCGAACAGAATCTGGCCAGGCATGGACAGCAGGTGCATCCGCTGGCAATATTCGTCTTGCCTGCGGCTTTCGGTGGCCATCTTGAGCTTGCGCGGGAGATCGTGGCCGAGTCAATCAGTAACATGATGGCGGCCGGGCAAAGAGTCTATTTCGCCGAAGAACAACTGGCCAAGGGTGACGATGAGCTTGCCGCGGGCAACTACAAGAAGGCCTATGACTATTTCGGGGCGGCATATCTATCGGCGACCAAATGAGGTGGTTGAGAATCACATTCGATTGTCTTTGGCGTCGGTACGTGAAGTGATTAGGAGTAATCAGTGATGATAGTGAACTATACATATCCAGTGAGGCGGGCCGGGCCAACGCGAACGCTGATCCTGACTGCGGCTGTCCTGACGGCCCTGGTGATGGCGGGCGCCCTGTACGCCGGGTCTCCAGTGGCTGTGAATGA
>DAOVOW010000233.1 GCA_030629485.1 bacterium | reverse complement strand
GCGCGCGACGGATGCTATCCGTACCATGAAGACCCCGGTGCTGGCGATGATCGGCGGCAACACCGCCGGTGTCATCTCCCCCGGTCAAGCCAATCTTGGCATCATGCCGGACATCGCCTTCAAACCGGGCCGGGTGGGGACGGTGTCGCGCTCCGGTTCGATCACCTACTACGTCGCGGATACGCTCACGCAGTCAGGCTATGGTGAAACCACCTGTGTCGGTCTCGGCGGCGATCCGGTCCTGGGGTCGACCTTCGACGAGATACTGCTCAAATTTGAAGAGGATGACGCCACTAAAGCGATTGTGATGTGCGGCGAGATCGGCGGCGTCTACGAAGAGCGCGCAACGGATGCTATCCGTACCATGAAGACCCCGGTGCTGGCGATGATCGGCGGCATCTATGCCCCGCCCGGCAAGCGGATGGGTCATGCGGGGGCTATCGTCGAAGGAAAGATGGGTACGGCACAGGACAAGCTGGACGCTCTGACCGAAGCCGGCGCGCATCCGTGCAAGACCTTTACCGACGTCCCGAAGATGCTGGCCAAACTGGGGGTGTAGGTAGCGAGCTACGGTTTTGCACTTCGCGCGCGCATAGCTTCGCCCTGAGCGCAGTCGATGGGCAGGCAAACCTGTTCCTCATGCTGTACACTATGACCGCGTGAGCATACAGCGACCTGCTTTGGCGGGTTTAGTGCGCGGTGGACGTCCTCGTCTACTGCGTTCACCCCGAAAAGTTGTCGGCGCACGGGGACGTACGCCGACCACAAAACAGGATCCCGGACGAACGGGAGTGTTGATAAAGTCCCTTTGGTTGTCATTGCGAGCGACCGAAGGGAGCGCGGCAATCTCATACCGTATGTCGCCCGACGAATTGAGATTGCCGCATTGCTACGACACGAGTGTCTTCGCTCCTCGCAATGACTCAACAGGCCCGAACGTCCGGGCCACCCCAGCGCAAGTCCGCGCCCCATCCCACACAAGTTTGAGGCGGCCACCCGTCGACTTTTTATGCCGGAAGAGGAAATTAGTTTATTATTGTCCCTTGAATACTGAAACAGTAGCTTGATAATCAAAGTAGCAATGTGGACTGACTTGTTTCGCGAAAAGACACAGGAGATGATATGCGCCTCAGCTTGTTTTTTATTGTGATAATGGCGGTAGTGGCCGGTTCGTATTCCCTCGCAGACGGAGGCGAGTTGAGACAGTGTGCTAATGATTCATGCGGCAAATATGCGCTCTCTGAATCGTGGCTTTTCTGTCCGTTCTGTGGAACCAAGCTGCCGGAAGTCGAAAAATCGTCCGATAATACACCGATCAAGGAATCTGTAATCGGTTATACTTACAAGAATGGCGAGTACAATTTCCAGATTGAACGCCCCAATGACAAGTGGGCATTTCTTCGGGCCGGCCGGGGGTTGGAAGAAATATCAACCGATGCCACAATCGGTATGACCTCCAGTGATGAGGTCTATGCGTTGATTATTGTCGAACGTGTGCCCGATGCCGATCTGTCTGCATATGCCGAATTGGTTGCACCTGACTTAATAGATGGAATCAAGACATCAGAAAAGGCGATCTCCATTGCGGCTGCAGCAGGTTTACGATCCAAATGGGTCGGCTCGGTTTCCGGCATAGAGTTTCGGTTTTATCAAACTGTCATAAAGCACGGGGGTTTGATGTACCAGATCGTTTTCTGGTGCATTGCGGGCAACGAGAATAAGACAGTCGAGGCAGAAATTGAAGCAATCGAAGCGAGTTTGAAGTTCCTGAGGGACTAGACTGAATCTCTCCTTATTAGATTTCCTTGCTGAATCCGATTTCGAAGCTCGAATTTCGGCAAACAGACTACAACGTTACACCTAACTTGGATGCATGACTACACTCACTAAAGCGGAAATGACCGGAACCAGAGGATAGAGGTCGGCTGGGTGGCATGGTCAAACTTGTTTGGCCATGGTCCTTGCAATTGTCCGCCCCGCACAAGTTTGAGGCGGCCACCCGCCAGGGTGACGGTTTCCACCGCGAATAATCGCCGCTTGACAGTGCAATTTGCATTGTTTTGCGGGAAATGAGCAAGAAAACTGTAGATTCCCCTTGATTCGCCGTCAGTTTTGCCGATAATTCAGGCAGAGAACCGGTTTGCATTATGGCCAAGAGCAGAGAAAAAGTCAAAATCCTCGTTATCGACGATGATCCGAAAGTTTCCTGGATCCTCCAGGAAGGGTTGTCCAAGAAATATGAGTTTGTTTCGGCCCGCGATGGGATTGAGGGAATCCAAATGGTTTCCACCGAGCAGCCGGTGTTGATCCTGCTCGATATCAAGATGCCCGGCATGAACGGGCTGGAGGTACTCGAACGCCTGAATAAGGCCGACAGCCGCCCGGAGGTGATCATGGTCTCCGGTCACGGTGATACCCAGCACGTGGTTGACTCGATCCGACTCGGCGCCGCCGAGTTCATCAACAAACCGTTCGATGTCCAGGAGATCGAGATTCATATCAACGGCGTGCTCGAACGCCGCCGGCTCAAGAGGGAAGTCCGGGAACTCAAGACGGAGTTGAAAGCCAAGAATGACGCTTACAGTGGGTTCATCGGGGACTCCGAGGCGATGCTCAAAGTCAAGGCGATCATCGAGCAAGTGGCCGATTCCGAATTGACCGTGCTGATTCGAGGCGAGTCCGGCACCGGCAAGGAAATCGCCGCCCGCTCGCTGCATCAACTCTCACGCCGAGTAGATCGTCCGTTTATCAAGGTCAACTGTGCCGCCATCCCGCGCGATCTGCTGGAAGCGGAGTTGTTCGGCTACGAAAAAGGCGCCTTCACCGGCGCCCACAAGACCAAGCAGGGACGCTTCGAGTCGGCCGACAAAGGGACGATTTTCCTTGATGAGATCGGCGATATGCCGTTGGAGTTGCAGTCCAAGCTCCTTCAGGTGTTGGAGCAGCAGGAGTTCGTGCGCGTCGGTGGGATCAGTACTATCCATGTCGACGTGCGAATTATCTGCGCCACCAACCGCAACCTGGAAATCGGCATCCAGGAGCGAACTTTCCGCGACGATCTGTTTTACCGCCTCAACGAGATCACGTTGATCCTGCCGCATTTGCGCGGTCGAGAGGAGGATATTCCACTTCTGGTCAATCACTTCCTCAACAAATACACTTCGCTTTACGATAAAGAAATGACTCATCTGTCCTCGGAAGTGATTAACCAACTGGTCGCCTTCAACTGGCCCGGCAATGTGCGCCAACTTGAAAACATGATCAAGCAAGTCGTGGTCAGAGAAGACGAGTCGATCATCATTGACCTGATCACCGCTTCCGGCCAGCAGACGCCCGTGGCCGCGGCTTACGGCCTCAATGCTGCCCTGGTCAATCCATCTATCCTGCCGACCGAAGAGAACCAGGCCTACTCTCTCAAGAGTCGGATCGGGAAAATCGTCGCCAACGAAGAAAAGAAACTTATAGGCGAAGTGCTCACCAAGACCAACTGGAACCGCCGGCGCGCCTCTGAACTGCTCGAAATCAGCTATCGCTCCCTTCTCTACAAGATCAAAGATTACAGTCTGAACGCGACCAAGTAGCCTCGACCAGCCTAACGATCATCAACGGTCAGGTTGGCTTTAGCAAGGCTCACAACACTGCCGCGGCTGAGCCATTCACATCACGACGGCAGCGAGAGTTAAGTCACTGTGACCCTTCGTTGTTTGTATTTGGATGTGCAGTTTTTATGCAATTTCATGCGCGTAGTGTTCCGAAGTCTACTGAGATCTGCAGTACTTGTGAAGGCAACCTCGTCCACTAACTTCTTGTTTTGGCTTGAGTTGCCTGCATTAGGCAGCCCCTCTCCGACTTGGGCGGTCGAATCAGATCACGTAACTAAGTCACTTCGTCTTTGCGGAATGATAATTGCTGCACATTAGTTGAACAAATGTTTGTCGCTTAAGGCAGACGGCAGAAGAGAGTATGAGTGAGATGAGTGCAGCATGTGTTGGGCCGTTTGTAGAGCGTGTTGGAGAGGAGCTTCAGCGCGCCGAGCGATACCGGATTTTTGTCTCGCTTGTCGTCCTCGACCTGGATTCCCTGAAGAACGGCAATGCCAGGGAGACGGGAGAGTTTGACCGGTTGGTCAATCTGATTAAGGGGAATACTCGTTCCATTGATTCCGCGGCCTTGGTCAACCCACGCAAAATGGCTCTGCTGCTGCCGGAGACACCGCGTCAGGGTGCGGAAATCGCGGCCCGGCGCGTTACGGAGTTGATTCGACAGAGCTACCCCGGCGACTTTAGTGAGAACGTCGATCAGGTGATTCCGCTCGAAATGGCCTCATTTCCTGATGCTGCCGGCGCCAAAACGGTAAAGGAAATCCTCAGCGAGTTGACCGAGGCTGAACCAAATTAGCAAAACCCTGTTTTTATACCTCCCATTTCCAATGTGGCCGCCCTTCCCCTGGGGCGGCCTTTCTTTTAGGCAAAAAGTGGGAACTGTTGTTTTCAGAAATTGGGGAAACTTCACGACTTGTCATGCCGGACTTGATC
>DAOVOW010000055.1 GCA_030629485.1 bacterium | reverse complement strand
TGAGCAGTACCTGTCCAGCGATCGCGGCCGTGATATGGTGATCGGACGCATAACCGATGTTGAATCGTCGGAGCGCACACCCGGCGGAAGAGTGAAGACACTTATCGTGAAAACGGCCAGGGACAGTTACCGGTTCAAGAAGGATCGTATCAGGTGGGTGATCGGACGCACTTCCAATCCGGACTTGATTTTGCCGTCGGATCGGTTCGACGTGGTAATTGGTCGCGATGCCTCCGGACAACTCGAATCGGTCACCTTCAATGGACGGGGCTATGGACACGGAGTCGGCATGTGCCAATGCGGCGCTATCGGGCTGGCCCGGCAAGGATGGTCGTTTGACAAGATCCTGAAACACTACTTCACCGGCGTGGATGTTTTAAAGATGTACTGAGTCCACGTCGGATGATGCAACCGATGGTGACGTCGGTGGGTATGAAGATGCAGCGGGTATTGATCATAGTTCTCTGTTTATTGGTCGGCGGCGTGAGCAACGCCGCTCAGCACACCTACACGGTAGGACTTCACGGCGGCCTGTCACGGTTGACCGGTGATGATGCCAACCACTTTCCGTTTCAGAAGAGCTATGGATTAGAATTCCAGTATCGCCTGGATGATTTCTGGCGGTTACATTTCGATCTGTCGCGCCACAGTATAAACAACGACACCCTGGGCTACGCCAAGCTTTCGCTGGGGAGTGATGACCAGCACACATCCGCACGTTTCAAGGCCACCCGGCTGGGTGTTATGGCCGATCGACGCTTGTGGATGAAGGACTACCAATGGCGCCTCTGGGCCGGTGTCGGGGGCGGGCTGATGGTCTGGAGGGTGTTGGACCCAAACACCGGCGGAAAACTCCAGGTGCCCGGCGTCCACGACGCCATGATTGACTTTGCCGCCACTGAACTGTTCGTAGGAGGGCAGACAACTTTGCAGTGGGCGGTCAACGAACGATGGTCATTCAACTGGCGTCTGCGGGCGGACTACCTGAGCGGGCTGGGAGCAGAGTTTGCCGACGAGGTCACGTCGTCGCGTGGGCGAATTCTGGCGTCGGCAATGATCGCCGTGGGGTATTCATTCGGGCTGTCGAAAGCCTCGTGGAGATCAGAGGAGAATTGGTTGATCGCACCCGGTGAGTTGCCATCTCCGCCACCTGGTGAGACTGATGATGGAGATGGTGACGGCGTCCCGGATGAGTCTGATCGCTGTCCTGACACACCGTCCGGTATGCCGGTTGATCGTTTCGGTTGTGCCCCTGACTCCGACGGCGATGGTGTACCCGACAACCTCGACGACTGCCCTCATACGGGGTTTCGCGCCCGCAATTTTGTCGATATCCACGGTTGTCCAACTGATTCCGATTTCGACGGAGTCCTTGACTATCTTGACCAGTGCCCCGACAATCCGGTGGGGGCGGCGGTCGATGCCGATGGCTGCCCGCTCGACTCCGACAGCGACGGTGTCCCGGACGGGCTGGACGATTGCCCGAATACCCTCTATGGTGTACAAGTTGATCCCAACGGTTGTATCGATCTTTCCATGCTGTCCGAGCCGATGGTGCTGAACATTGACTACGTACCCGGCTCGTTCGAGATCGATCCCCACAGTCGCGAGCGGCTGAAAACACTGGCCTTGATGCTCAGCTTTGTGCCGGCCGTCCGACTTGAAATCAACGGTTACACCGACAACATCGGAACCGCCCTCTCCAATCGAGAGTTGTCCCAAAAACGCGCCAACCGCGTGCGTGATTTCCTGGTGACCCAGGGTATCGACCGCAATCGCATCAAAGTGTTCGGACGGGGTGAAACGAGTTTTGTTGCTTCCAACCAGACGGCCGAAGGAAGAGCCAAAAACCGCAGGATAGAAATCGTCTTTTTTGAGTAGTTGGAACCGGTTATGGAATGGAGTTACCTACTGGACAATCCACTTGACCAACGCTCCAGTGTCTACGCCGTGGTGGTGCTGCTACCCGAGCGACTGGAACAAGCCGTGGTGCCGCTGCGTGAGCGTTATGACCCCCTTTACAATCTAATCAGTCCGCATATTACCCTGATCTATCCGTTTGAGTCGGATCGGTCGCTGGACGAATTGGCGGCTGTCATTCGCGCGGAAACGGATGCGTTCGCATCGGTATCACTGAAGTTGAGCTCTATCGGTGATTTCTATCCCCGTGTTCCCAAGATCTATTGGAACGTAGAGAAAAACGAACGTTTTTGCGAACTCTACTACCGTCTCTATTCACGGCTGGGTGTTCCCATACCTTACAAGAGTTATCAGCCGCATGTTACCGTGGCGCGTGAGATTTCGATGCACCGAGTGCTCCTGGTCAAGGAGAAGATTGTCAACTACTTGCCGGATGAGTCGTTCGAGATCTCAGCCATCGACATGATTACGCCTTTACCCGGTGGCAAGTGGGTTTCAGTGCGCACCTTCCCTTTGA
The DNA here is from genome assembly GCA_030629485.1 of bacterium. Taxonomy (GTDB): domain Bacteria; phylum Zixibacteria; class MSB-5A5; order GN15; family FEB-12; genus JAJRTA01. Next base: position 6,653 of record DAOVOW010000055.1, on the reverse strand, counting down.
CAGAATAGCCTCCGGCCGGCAGGGCAAAAAAAAGAAGCGACCGGTTAAGGTCGCTTTATAATCGGTGGCTTGCACGCGCCTTATTTTCCGCCTTCTTTCTTGACCTCTTTCTTGGCTTCTTCCTTGGCTTTCACCGCGTGAACCAGCTCTTTGCGCTCAGCAAACTTGAACTCCTTGAAGTTTACGTTGCCTTCCTTGGTGTGGCAACGAACGCAGTCCTTCTCATCCGGAATGATCAATCCGGCCTCAAGCGCCATTTTCTTTTGCTTCTCAGGATCGGCTGACCATTTCTTCTTGTTCATAATCTTGGGTGACTTGAAGTCCTTGCCCGGTCCGTGGCAAGCCTCGCACTCCACGTTTTCAATAACAGTACCGTCTACCAGCTTGCCGGTAGTATGACATTTCACACATTCCGGCTTCTTCTGCTCCTCGGCAGACAGCTTGCTAAACGCCGTGGCGTGTCCGGTTTCCGACCAGGCGGCGTGCACATCCTTGTGGCATATCTTACACTTCTTGGCGCCTACATACTCATGTGTGGCTTCTTTCTTGTCCTCTTTCTTGGCGGCTTCCTCAGCCAGCAACGCACCGGTCAGGAGGAAGGCCAGTGAGGCGAAAAGGATGATAATGATTGAGAGTTTACGCATGCTTGTAATCCTTTCTGTCAGTTTTTCGTTTCATATTGGTTTATACATATACTTGAGCGATTTAGTCCTTCAAAAACCGCTGCCAAGGTATTTGGTGCGGCAACTCAGGTCAAGTATTTCGCGCCTCGGCAGGACAAAAAACACGCCAAATCCAGAATTTGCTTGCCTCTGTTTGGAGAATTAGGTAGACTTCCAGCGAGGTAGTATGAAAATCCTGATTCTGACCCAACATTTCCCGCCTGAAAAAGGGGCGGTCAGGCGTCTTTATGAGTTCGCCCGGTATTTCGTTCAGAAAGGTCTGGACGTGTCGGTTATGACCGCAATTCCCAACTATCCGGACGGAATCGTGCCGCCGGCCTATCGTGGCAAGTTTTTCTGCGCCGAAGAGATGGACGGAATCAAGGTGTACCGAAGCTGGGTCTTGCCGGCCTCCAATTCACAACCGACCAAGCGGATGGTCGGGTTTATCACCTTTCTCATAACGACCCTGATAAACTCGTTCAGAGTCAAAACAAAGTTCGATCTTGTTCTGGCTTCGACACCACCGGTAACGACGCCGGTGGTGGGCTGGCTCCTGAGTAACATTAACCGCTGTCCGTTTGTCATCGAAGTGCGTGACTTGCAGCCGGAGTCCGGTGAAGAATTCGGCAATCTCAACCAATCGCTGTTTACGCGGACGGTTCGCAGGATAATCCATGCGCTCTACCGTAAAGCGGACAGAATAGTCTCCGTTACCGACGGTATCTCGACTTATATGGAGGCGATCGGAATCCCGCGGACCAAGATGGCCACTATCAAATCCGGGGTCGGGCGGGAATTCATCAACGCCGATTCCAATGGCATCCGCGGAAAGTTCGGCTGGGATGAGAAGTTCCTGGTTTTGTACTCCGGCACGCTGGGTTGGGTGCGGCCGTTTGAGACGGTCATAGAAGCGGCCCGGCAACTGGTCGATCAGCCGGATATCCACTTCGTTTTCCTGGGTGATGGACAGAAGAAGTCCGCGCTTGAAAACATGGTGCGTGACTACGGACTTAAGAATGTCAGCCTGATCGGCATGCAGCCGCTGGAGAATATCCCATACTTCCTGAAAGCGGCCGACGTGCTGCTCGAATGTCTCAAGGAAGTAAGTGTCGCTAAGATGGCTTTCCCCTCAAAAATGTTCGAGTACATGGCCTCCGGTCGACCGGTGGTGTTTGGATCCCGCAAGGGTGAAGCAATCGATGAACTGCGGATCGCCGGCGGCGCCCTCACCTATCCGTCCGATTCACCTGATGAGTTGTGCGATTTGATTCTGAAACTGCGCAACGGCAGCATCGACCGCGAGAGGCTCGGGTGCGGTTATCGGGATCATATCGTGGCGCACCATCAGCGCGAAGCCTGGGCCAGCCAGTATTTGGAATTCCTGAAGAGCATCTGATTCCACAATTGTTCATGGGGCACACGCTGCTAATCGTTCTCGGGGGACAATCGCACTCTCGCTACCGTTTCCTTAACCAGGAGATGTTCTGGGCCATCATAAGCAAGCCAGACCTCCTCCCCATCAACAAGCGCAATCCCCTCAAGTTTGGAATTCGGATAGGAGACACCCGCCAGTTTGTGGGAGAGCGACGGTTCTGCTTGATCGTGGGGCCAGTTGAATACATAACCCACTGATTCTCCCAAATAGAACTCATAGTCTTGCCTGTTATTGGTCCTCTCCTTCTGGGGTGGATTTGCGATTACAACTAAGTTAGCCTTTTCCGAATCGTATGCCAACGCAGAAATGCCCTTTCCGTTTAAGGCAAGAGTTGCGTGGCCTATGAAGGCACTCGTCTCCCAATTGTAGGCAAGTAATATGGCCTTTCCACTGTCATCAAGAGGCCATTTAAGACCAACCAACAAATCGCCGTTCATATGTGCCAAGCCTTCAATCTCCAGCGCATATGGATGCCATTGCGGTCCGAGTTTGGACTTCTTGTTCCATAGCACGGTGTCGATGACGATACCGCAACTATCCTTCAAGTAGTTGTAAAGGGCTTGAGCTATATCTCTTGTTTCGGCTTCTATCTTATAATCGGGATCTTTCCACCGGCGCGGATCTATCATGAATCGCAAGAGCATTCGTGTCAAATCCTGTCCCTCGCCAAGGCGTCTATGTGACGTAGTAGCATAGTACCACTTATTCTCATCCCAGCAAATGGCCTCCAGATCATTTGGCTCGTGTTTTTCAAAAGTCAGAGTTTTCAACACCCCCAAACCGTCCAGGATTGAACCGATTACAAAAATGTCAGGTTCATCATCATCTACAGCAAGCGCAAATGGTCCCCTTCGCGAATCTGTTCCACGGAGGTTACTATTACACAACCCCGATGGCTCCTTGATCCACGATTGGGAAGCAATAATCCATTCCTCAATAGAGACCTTCCACTCATTCGACTCTTGCATTTCTCTGTTATTGTCTCTCACCTGGTCAACGACTAGCCAGCCCAGCGCGATGACCACGGCGACCACTTCGGTGATTAGAGAATTGAAAAGTCGATCACGGTACCTCTTCTCAATAGTGATCAGGGGCTTATCTTTCCCAAACCGGACAACTGATAGAATCGCTGCTATGCCCGTCAGCGCGAACAAGATGACGATTATTATTATTACGGCAGACATCAAACCTTCCATCATGCCTCCAGATGTTTTGTCTCATGCTCTGTGGAACACCGTTCACTCCATCACACAGTCCACGAAATCAACTTAGCGCACAGCACAGCAATTGTCAAGAATGTTTTCTGATCGACGTGGCAACGGATGTGTGAGAGTCCTTCGCCGCATCGGACACTTCTTGTTTCGCCCGGTCCTGGAGCTGTAGGCGGAGTGCCCGCCGGTGGTCTTCACCAACACACACCCAGACCATCTCTAGCAGGCTGTTGAAAAACGCCGCAATCGTCATTGCCCAGTGCCGTCAGGCGTCTCTGCCTGACGGCTCCTATCTGCACACAAGAAGGTGTCGGGCAGAGACGCCCGACACCACATAACAAAGGGGTGGTGGCTGGCGACCTCGCAGCAATGACATCAGTTGGGACTTTTTCAACAACCCGCTAGAGGGGACTTGCAAGTATCAACTGCCTACAAAAAAACAGCCACCTGCGAGGGGTGGCTGTTGTTAATGTCAATCGGGCCCTAATTGACGATTAGAGTCCGTAAGTCGGGCAAGGTATCGGTGCCGGGCCCAGGTTGAACATGTAGTCAACGAGGTAGACCAGATCCTGAATAGCCACAGCCTGATCATCGAACGGCGCCTCAAGCTCCGCCTCATCCCAGCAAGCGGGTTCAGGACCCTGGTTGAACATGTAGTCAACCATGTAGACAAGGTCGTTGATGGCAATCTCGTCACCGATGTCGTCCTCGATGTTGCCGCGCATGTCACCTATGCAGCAGCAGTCGTCACCGACGCCGTCGCTGTTGTAGTCCTCCTGACCCGGGTTGTCCACACCGATGCAGTTGTCGCAGGAATCACCCACGCCGTCAGCGTCGAGGTCTTCCTGATTCGGGTTTTCGTAGGTCAGGCAGTTGTCGCAGGAGTCACCGACGCCGTCGCCGTCAAGGTCTTCCTGAAGGGGATTCGGGATGTCTATGCAGTTGTCGTCCTCATCCGGGATCCCGTCTTCGTCGACATCGGAGGGCGCCGCCAGGGCGGTCCAATTGATAAAGACCTCACTGTCCGGATGATTGACCACCTGGTATTCCCAGATTATCTTACGGCCGCCATCGGACAGGTCCTGGCCCCGATAGATGCCGTGCACGTAGTATTCGGCCGGGTAGCGAGTGACGTTGGGACCAGCAACAACTTCCTCCGGCAACCAGGTGGCGCCGGCATCCTCAGTCAGGGTCGTGAACAGTGAGTCATCTCTCCAGAAAGAGACCATGAACGTCTGACCGGTTACATGAGAAATCTCCGGGTACCGTTCGTCGCCGTCGGTGCTAACCACCGGTGAAGTCACCAGGTTGGCGATACCACTATCAGCGGCATGCCAGCAGATAATATCATGGTCGGATTCAAAGCCGCTGGTGGTGGTGTAGTACTCTGTCACGATCAGTACGTGGCCGCCATCGGCATCGACCGCCGGGTGCAGAATGTTCTCACCGGGGTCACCGACAGAGTAGGTGAAACCTTCGGCGATGTTGTCCGGATCGCTGGAGTCATAGAACGGGTCCAAACGAACGAACAGCTTCCAGGTGGTGTCTTCCGGATCCCACCAGTCGTAAACGGCGTAAGACCGACCGGTCACGTTGTCGATGTCGCACTTGGTGGAATTACACGTGTCAAGATCCGAATACCAACTGATTGTGGCCCAACCGGAGCCCGCCGTGGTGTCGTACGGATACAGCAAATGTGGTGCGTCGACCATATCCGGATCGGTATAGGTCGTGCTGTTGATCATCGAAACAACACCGAACTTGTCTTCGTCGGGGAAGTGGATGTATGGGAAATTGGGATCAACGGCGATATCAGTCATCTTGGCGCCATACCAGCCATGCTGGCTCCAGTTCCAATACGATTGTGAGTAACCAGTCGCCGGATCAGCAGCGTTGGTGACCTCCACCAGATTAGTGTTGCCGGAACCATCAACTTCGGTTCCGTAGAAGACAGTATCACCGATACGCGTGATGCCCCAGTACTTGACGGCGGGATAATCCCTGAGGCCGCTCCAATAGACAGCGTTGCTCCAATTGGCGCCGTCGTCATTGGAACCCTGCCAGTAAACGGCCGTGTCCTCCTGGCTGCGGTGCACAAATGCCAGCACCAATTGGTCCGAACCGTCATCGGCCAGAGCCGGATGAAAATCTCTCGCAATAACCGGCAGGCGAACCTCAGCCGAAACTTCGTATTCACCAGACTGGCCGTTATAGCCGTCAATGATGATGTAGTGGGTCGCACCACCAACCAGTGGTACGTTGAAAAGTGCCGACCTCGGGTTGGTGCAGTAGATGTCGAACTGGTTGCAGGCAATCATGGTATCTGTGTTGGTCCGGTAGATGTACATCTTGGTCATGTATGCAGACTCACAGAGATTGATGTCCATCATCTCGTCGACAACCGGAACATAAGAGTAGACAACATCCGGTGAAGTCGAGGTCTGGGGACAGGCCTCGTCATAGTCGTCTTGGTAGCCGACCGTGGTACCGGTTTCAAGGAACGGCATGGCCGTGATCGGGGTGGCGGTGCTGATGTCTTCTCCACCCTGGCGGAAGCTGTTGAGGGGTTGATCGTCTGACCAAGCGTCTCCTTTGATATTGCAGAGACTCCCCTCGGTAATCTGTGTCGACAGTTTGTTGAGCTGACCGGCTGATTTCCCCGTCACCGGTTTGCTCACGAACTGCCCTGCCGAAGCGCCGGCCACCAAAACGATGACGGCCAGAACTGCCAGGCAGAGTGCTGTGCGGTTGTTTCTCATCTCTTGTCTCCAAGCTATCTTGTTAGTACAGTTACAATTGTCTCTATTCTATGAGGGTGCAAAACGGCGGTAGGAACAAACATTAGCCGTTCATATCATTAGGTCCTCCTTGTTTGTCAAAACTGCGGTCTTCGCAAGTACATGAAGGTACGATCCAATATACAAGAATCTTCCTTTTTGTCAACACCTATTGGCGGTCAGGCAAGAACATACTATCCCAGAAAAATGGGCCTTGGGGGTCCACTAATGGCACCTCAGGAACAAAGACCCCAACGCCTTTCAATACGATAGACGTACCAGAACTGTTTCGTGTTTAGCCAGAGGGGAGGGAGGGGCCATAATATGGTAGTTTCTGCCGGCGATATCATTCAGGACTTAGAGGTGGAGCAACCCAGACCGCTCATACCTACTATCCTGTCCCAGGATTGCATTCACACCGTCTTGTGCCCGGCGGGTCATCAGACCCGGCGTGAAACCGCTGTTATGCGGGGCGATCCGAAGATCACCCCGCCACAACACGGGCACGTCATCATGCAGGCTACTTAAGGGACAGAACACTAACAGCGTTCGTCCTAACTGAAAT
>DAOVOW010000011.1 GCA_030629485.1 bacterium | reverse complement strand
GATTGGATATTTCGATATTGCCTGAGAACGGCGGGCCGGATTGCATAAGGCTGCTGCGGCACGAAGTAGTTTCGGTTGACCATATCGACGCTGCGGCCCGCTCGCTGATGACGCGTGACGGTGTCAGGCTGTGGCCGCTTGCCGAGACGCCGCCGGTGTCAGCCGGCTTCCGCTACCGTCCGAATGGTGACAAGCCCTCAGGCGACATCTACCAAATCTGCGCCGTGTGCGAAGACGGTGACAGCCGCCTTTCCAAAGACAGTATGGTCCTCATGTTTCCAGTCAACGGTGAGTATCGGCGGTTCGAGGTTAGGCAGTGCGACCCGGCGCGGCTGGCCCAGGGCGCACGATTCGTGGCCGACGAACTGCCATTGTCCGATACCGGGAGGGCGTCATCGGATGCCTCTCAAACCGGTCGACTGGTCGAGATAACACCACGACGCGGAGGTTACCTGCTGCGACTGGCGGGAGTATTAGAGGGCAGCTATGCTTTGCGAAGGATCAGGCTGGACGGGGAGCAGCGGTTCTTGTTCTACCGACAGACTGCTCAGTTGTAGCTGACAAGACTCAGCACCCGCTTGAAGGCGCCGGCTTGAAAGCTAAGTCGTACTAAGCCGATGTCGGGGACATAGTACTCATGTGCGGTAGCGGCCGGTTCGATCGCATCGTAACTATGAAATAGTCGGACCTGGAAAGCATAGGCATTGAAGACTCCGGCCGGTACCGACAGTTGAGTCTGCCCGGCAAAGGATTTCGAAAAATGGAAACCGAAATAGGAGGTGAAGAAGAGGTGCTGCACGTCCTCAGAACCGAGGCGGTAGAGAGGGAAGTATCCATCCCAGGCGGCGTCTGAGGTCAGCTGTCTGATCATCATCATAGGCGGCACAGCGAAATAGACGATTTCGAGTAAGCCGTCAGTGTGTGGCCAGTAGCCGTTCTGAATGACCCAATAGTCGGAAATCTTGAGACTGACAACCGGCTGCAGGGTAGTACCGATAACCCAGTCGTCCTGCCCGCCGGTGATGATGAAGGTATCCTCGGCGGTGGAGACATGCAGATTGAAGAGGCTGTCCCGTATCGAATCGGTGCGCAGGTAGACGAGAGTGCAGTTGGCGGTCAGGCCGAGCAGATTAGCACTGTCGTCGACGTCTGAGGAGTTGGATACGTCGCTACGCCCGTCGCAACTTATCGCGATTGCCAAGGCGATTAATCCCAGCAACAACAGACAGAAAGTCCGTGGAGTTCTTTGGTCGCACTGTGTATTCATGCGAGGAAGATCCCCTGCGACGTTTGTTCGGTCAACATAAAAAGGAGTAAACATGGCTGACGATCAGGTTGGCAACGGCATTCGCCTGAGTGGTCCGCTATTGAAGTTTGTCACCATCGTGTTTGGAATCGCGACCGGCTATTTTCTCACGATACAATCGTTGAAGATCGAACTGGCGGCCAAAGCGGAAGCGGCGGTGGTGGAAACGCTCGACAAGAAACTGGCCGGTTTCGAGGTGATACTGAAACAGGGGGTGGTAAACAAGGAGGAGTTCTTTCGTTTTTCGAAAGACCTCGAGGCCAGACTCACCAGAATCGAGTTTTACCTCATCAATAAATCAGGAGAGCAAATTGGAGACGATCAATCCTCATCAAGAGTACATCGATCAACTGGCGACCAGTCTAACCGATGACAGCATGGCGCTGATTGATTTTGACCGGCTACGGCAGTGGCTATCTCAAATCGCGCCGCTATTGGGGCAGGTCGAACAGTTAAAGAGTGAATGCGAGACCTTGCGTCAGGATAGTATCGGACGCATTGCCGGCATGGTGAAAGCTGTGGCCGCGGCCCAGCGGTCCGACTCGGGTTTGGAGAGCATCGCGGACCTGCTCGACGCCCTTCCGGGCATGAATGCGTCGGAGTTGATTCGACAGTATCGTCGCAGCTCGGCTAAGTTTCGCGACACCTTCGGGGCCAGCTTCAGTTTTGTCGGTTCGGGGCACAGCGGCCACCTCAGGTCGATGGATCCGGAGCTTTACAAGTGAATCGGTGGGATAATCATCCCGGCCTTGTGGGATACGCTCCCGGCCTAAACAACTCAACAACTATTCAGCAAGAGGACTTAAGATGGCAGTAAGAGACCAAAATCTGGACGCTGTAGCGCCGGTGTTGGCAACGTTCACAATCAAGCAGACTACCGGTGTCGACGATTTGAAGGACGCCAACATCGGAGAGCCGGTGGTACTCACCGCCAGCGGTGAGGTGGGACCGATCGGCGACGGCGATCAGCTATTAGGCAAACTTATCAGCCTGACCTTGAGCGACAGCGACGACGGTGATCGGTTGGCCACGGTGCAGGTCGGCGGTATTTGCCGCCTGGCCATAACAACCACTTATCCGACGGTGGGCAACCGTGTGGTGGGCGGCGCCAGTGGAACCGTGAAACAGGCGCCGACAGTGGCATCCGACCCGGCCGGCGGCAACGTGGCTCGCGGCACGGTGCTTGATGTCAACGGCACAACCGACTGTGTCATCCTGCTTAACTAAGAAAGGACCGAAGATGGATTTCAATCAGTTTTTGAACTCGGCCGCTTTCGCCGGAGTACAGCGTGAAGTCGACAGGGAGAGGCCGGAAGCGCCGGTGGATCTCACGCGCTCGGCGGCGGTTGAGGTGAGTCGGGATCTTTATGTGGAGGCGGAGAGCCGTGGCTTGACGCTGTCCGAGCTTCTGGAATGCGAAGAGTACGACCCTACTCCGAACGGCTGTCCGCTGGACGCCTTTGAACGCCAACTGGCGCTGGCCGGAGTTCGGTTGGGCGGCAAGTCGCCGACCACCGTGGAGCAGTTCTTCCAGCAGGCGCCGGCCTTGTTGCCGGAGTTTATGCTGCGCGAGATCAAGAAGGGACAGGCGATGCGTCCTGAGTTGGGTCGTTTGATCGCCAACTCCACCAGCGTGGCCAGCAACAGCTACACGCCGTTCTTCATCGATACTTCAGACGACACCAAGTTCTCGCTGCGACCGATTGGCGACGGCGCCGACGTGCCGCAGCTTCTCGTCACCGAGCAGAACCACGCCGTGAAGGTGACCGACTACGGTCTGGTTCTGAAGACCAGCTACAAGGCATTGCGTTATCGGACAAGTTCGCAGTTCCGGGTGCTCTTGTGGTACATCGGTTTCAGAATTCAGAGCGACAAGATCGCCATGGTGGTTGACACGATCATCAATGGTGACGGCAACAACAACGGCGCAACGGTAGTCAACACGGCTGCCAGCGGTACGCTCACTTACGACGACTTGATCAGTCTGTGGGCGCAGTTCTCGCCGTTTGAGATGAATACGCTGGTCTGTCATATCGATCAGATGAAGACGATTCTGACTCTGGACGAGTTCAAGGATCCGATGGCGGGCTATCGTTTCCAGAATACCGGCGATCTGTTCAGTCCGCTGGGGGCGCGACTGATTCGCTGTGATGATGTGCCGAGCGATTATGTTCTCGGTCTCGACAGTCGTTTCGCCGTCGAGGAAGTGATCACCCAGCCTCTGACCATTGAGTACGACAAAGTGATCGAACAGCGTTTCGAGGAAGCTGTGATCTCCGAGTCGGTGACCTACGCCAAGGTCATCAAGGAGGCCTCAGTGATACTTGACAGCGTGTTTACCTAATACCTGGTGGGAGCCCGCCTAGTGCGGGCTCCCCCGCTTAATGAGAGAACGATGCAGAAAAAGATAACCGAATCAACGGCCGCCTACCCGGTCGGTCTGCCGCCGGGGCGTAAGCTATTGAAAATAGCATCCGGTCAGTACCGCGGTCGATTGGTGGCGATCACACAGACAGCAGCCGGTGACATCAAATACTCCTGGGCGGACCGTCCGTACGTAAACTGGTCGACACCGGTGACGATAGCATCTGATGCCGCGGACCAGCCATGCGACAGCCTGATCGACACCAACGGCAACATCCACCTTGTCTATAGTGAGACATCCACCAACTACCTGGTGACGAAGAAACTGTCGTTCTCAGGCGGAAGCTGGTCGATAGGTTCCAAGGTTACCATCTACAACGTTAATGAATCGTACTATCCGTCGGTGACAATTGAGGACGGCGGCACCCTGTGGGTGAGTTGGTCGCGGCTCACAAGTGGGTCGTACTATCTTCACGCCAAATCCTCGACCGATTCCGGCGCTACCTGGGGAACGGGACCGACCGATGCCGGTGACGTGCTCACCAGCGGAGTGACGGCACTGTTCTCAAAGACAGTTATCGGCACCAGTGATATTTCCGTGGTCTACAGTCACGGAGGTTCGACGTTGTCGATACGTTCCCGCCCGATCTCAGGAGGGAGCTGGACCAGCGCCGTCGATCTGGCCTCCAGTTCGAGCAACTTCGATGAGCACTTCGACGTTGCCGTTTCGGATAATGGTCTGTTGGCGGTTGTGTACGATCAGGCCGCGCTGAAGTACCGCGAATTCGACGGTGCGGTCTGGAGTGCGGTGGTCGATTTGGACAGTAGCGAAGGGAACAGTCCGCAGTTGATGTTCAACGCCAACGTGCCGGTCGTGGTTTATCTATCTCAGTATGCTTCGGGGCAGGAGCGGCTTATGTATACCAGTCGCGAAACGGGCAGCTTCAGTTCGCCGCAACCTCTGGACCCCGGCGCCGGTCTGTTCGATAAGGTCCTTGCCTACGATATGATCTCCTCCAGCTACGATGATCTGACAACAGCCGCCTCCAGTGCTGCCACCGCCGATGTTTACCACTCCAGTTCGTCCACCCTTATGAAGGAACTGGGTGATACCATGTACCTCGGGATGGATCGGAAATTCCGTTATCTCAGGGTCCTTCTTTCGACCGTCGGTGTTGGCGGTACGCTTACCTACAGCTATTGGGACGGCGCCAATTGGATAGCATTCACGCCGGCGGGCGGCAACTATGACTTCGATTCGTCCGATCGTGAATTGCTGCTGTGGAACGATTACGACGGTACTCCGGGCGGCTGGCAGAAGGAAGCGCTTGAGGATAACGAACGCTACTGGGTGAAGATCCAGGTTTCGACGGTGTTCACGACCGGTCCGGTGGGTAGTCAAATCACGTCGATCTCCGACGTCGGCGCCATAATAGTCAGGAGGTAGCGATGTCCTATACTAATGCAGAACTCATTCGTCATCACCTGGTCGGCGCTTTTCCTTTGGCCGAATCAATAGCAAACCAGCCGCTGGTTTTTGAGAGCGACGCCTACCTTTCCTTTTTCAACGGCGCCGTGGATGAATCAACTCTGAAGATGAAGTCTGTCCAGAGTAACGATCTGACTCGAACGACCGTGAGTCTCACCAGCAACCCGACGTCGTTGACGGCGTCGCCGTTGGTGCCTGGTTCGGTGGTGGTGGCGTCCGACAGTTCGATGGGAACCGTGTATGTTGAGAACGCGGACTATGCCGTAGATTACGCCTCGGGAACGATAGTGCTGAAGAGTGGCGGGAGTCTGGGGGTCGGACAGACGGTCACCGTGTGGTATCTCGCGTTCACTCTCTACAATGAGGGGAGTGACTATCAGGTGAAAGCTGATGGAGGCGAGATCAGGCGGTTGACTGGTGGCGATATCGCGGCCGGTGAGACAGTCTATCTTGATTATTCGCCGGTCCACGACAGCTACAATGAGGACGTATTGAACAACGCCGTGGCTGAAGCCAATAGCCTGATCGAGCGGGAGGTGGATCTGGACGGACAGTTCGGCGCCGATCGGACGTTGCAGGCGGCCGCGACCTATCGCGCCCTTGAGATAGTCTGCCGCACCGCGGCGGCGAGGGAACTCTCAAGTCGCCGAGGTGAGGATCGGACCGCTCTGGTCTGGATGAAACTGGCCGACCAATATGCCGTAAGCAGCGAAGCGTTGCTGAAAGGATTCCGTCCAACGGCGATTGGTCCATCATCACCGGTACACAGCTAAAGGAGAGGCCATGATATCAGGACTGGAAAGAGCCAAGTCGCACCGTTTATGGTTTGTCCCCGAGTTCACCGCCTGGGGGCTGGCCGGCTGGAGCGAGATCGAATTCGTGGTTCAAGAGCAGGTTCAGAGCACGACCTCGGTGCTCTATGGAACGGTTGACATCGGTGATGTCGCCCAACAGGTTACTTTCGGCGATCTCACCGATCATCGCGGCAATCATCTACCATCATCGATAGAATCGCCGCGAGTGATAATCCGACTTCGCAGTGTGGAGACGGCGTTTGTCGTAGGTGAGGAGTCGTCCCAGGGATTCAAGATCGCGCGCGATCCGGATGCATCGGGCCCGGTGATGGTCGACTTGTTCATCATCGAAATGGGTGATTAGCATGAAACAGACCACAGGGAAGTCGTCCGACGGCTCTCCCTGGTTGAAGATGCTCGACGACTTAATCACTAGCTACTACCGTGAGGTCGTCAAGCACGTAGAAGAAAACGCCAAATTAGGGGATCTGATCAAAATGGTTGAACTCAGATATAAACTGACACCGGACGGCGCCGGCCAGAAGCGATTCTGGAAGTTGGTGGAAGAGATCCGTCAGGGCGTCGCCGACAAAGCGCCGAAAAGAAAGCCGGGGCGAACCAGGACATCATCAACCCGGAAGAAGAAATGAGACCTCGACTGAAACAATCGTGTCTGATGATAATATTCGTTGTGTTCGCGTCAACCGGAATGGTTTCGGCTCGGGTGGATACGCTGAAAGACAGCATCGATGTCGAGGATTGTCTAATCTATTCCTATGAGAACTGTGATGCGGAGGAAACCGGCGAGAACTGTCGGCGGTTCAACGGCGGCAGCGTACTCAACATGGGGGTCGGCAACTACGGTTCTGCCGCCGAAAAACGGGTGCTGTTCAAACTGCCGGGCTGGAATGATACGATTCCGGATTCGTCAGAGTTGAAGGTTTACTGTTACATCCAGAGCAGCATCGTGCCGCGAAGACTGTTTGTGTATCCGCTGACCAGGCAGTTCTTCGAGGGCAATGAAAACCGACACAACCTGGGTTTCTACCCGGATCCCGATAGTGGCGCTACCTGGCTGCACGCCTACTTGGACGTCGGCGATGGAGATTCCGTAAGCTGGACCAGCGCCGGCGGGGATTACAATACCGGCGTGGCGTGTACCACGACTATCAACGACGCCGGGCGGTACTTCACATTTACCGGTTTCAATCGGATACTGACTTACTGGGACACTTCCGGCAGCAACTACGGATTCATTATCATCAACGAGAATAACGATCCGCCGTTCAATAGTCAGAAGATAATCAAGTCGTCCGAGAGCGGATCCCGTTACTATCCGCTGGTGCTTTTGTACACGGCCGACAGCAGCGCCCAATCGGTACGGCGGTCCCAGGTCATCAGGTCGCTTTTGAGGAACTGAACCCTACAATCAGCAAGGGAGTACGATGAAGAAGCTCTTGATCGTTATCGCCGGCATAGTCTCGACGGCGTCGCTCTTCGGAGCCATAGTGAACAACTCCACATCGTCGCCGTCGGCGGAGGACTCGCTGTCCTGCGTGTTCTACTCGGTGGACAGTCTGGGTAATCCGACGACGGCTGACTCGGTGTATATTCTGATCAGCGGTCCCGGCGGCAGTGTAGTCTATCGTGACTCGGCAGCCATATCGGACAGCCGCATAACCTCGACCACAATTAGCTCCAAGCAGTTCTACAGCTTCAAAGAACAAGTTTCCAACCTCGATGGTTCGGGGAGCATGGGTAGTTATTCACTAACCATCCTGGCCAAGAAAAACAGCGGCAGCCTGCTCACGCCGAACGTGTATTCGTTCCAGATCGTGAGTGAGGAACTCTCCGACCAACTGGCCCTGATCGGTGACTCCGTTGATGTCAGAGGTGGCGCTGTCGATTCCAATCGCACCGAGTTGGGTGGTGACTCGGCGATGACGGCGGCCTGGGTTTGGAACACGCCGCAGAGTAATCACACGTCCTCGGGCAGTTTCGGCAAGTACCTCGACACCGAGGTATCCGGAATTGCATCCGGCAGCGGCGCTTATTCATATACCATCCAAACCTATGACACCAGTGTCGGACAAGCGATACCGTATGCTCAGATCGGAGTGCGCAACATCGACCAGTCGGCCTTGATTGCGGTCGGCAAGGCCGACGTCATGGGACGGGCTACGATGAACCTCGACGCCGACAGCTTTGTGGTCGTAGCCACAGCCTCGGGCTATGTCTTCGGTTCTTATGACACGGTAGTAGTGAGTGGGGCTGGAGTCGATACCATTTTCTGTGATCAGTTCGATCCCGGCGCGCCGTTTTTTCCCACTTTGTGCCGCGTCTATGGACATCTCTTCAGCGCCGACGGACAGCCGGAGGAAGATGCCGCCATCAGCGCCTGGCTCCCTTCCGGCGTGGCTCGTTTCGGCGTCGTAGTCATATCCCCGTCGCCGGTGAAGACGACGAGCGACAGCACAGGATACTTCTATCTTGATCTGGTTCCTTCGGACTCACTGATACCGTCGGATACCGAATACGAGTTCTCCATCAGTCGGCGCGATGGCACCATCCTTCGTCAACGCCTGACCGTTCCGGATTCCACCAGTTGGCGCCTAACCTGGTAGACCCACGAACAACAAACCCTAACTGACAGCAAGGAGAGATACCTTGGAAACAATTTTGACAAACGACGGTCCGTGGATCGGCATAATCGGTTCCATCAGCCTTCTGCTGCTCACCCACCTGACCAGGAATTACATTATACCTTTTCTTCAGGTCGGCAAGCGTCGGCAGTACGCACGCTACATTGCGGCGATAGCCGATGAGGTAACCGATGACCTCAGAGCGCGCTACCCGGAAAACGAATGGCTAAGCCATCTTGATGATGCCGTCGATCGCATTATCGAGATATGTGAGATATCACCTGAAATCGCACGACGGGCCGCGCACGCCGCGACGCATCGCAAGGGATAGTTCCTGCAAACCGAGAAAGGCCGCCTTAAACGGCGGCCTTTCTTGTGGGATGAATCTGAGTCGGAGACCCTATGCCGAGGGCTAATGGCATGGCGTATCGGCTTCGCCGAATGTGAAATTCATGTAGTACACGATGTCGGCGATATTAACAAACCCGTCGCAGTTGGCATCGGCTCGCTCGGCGCCACCGACCGGGGCCGGTCCGGCTGCGGTGAGAAAATCAATCAACCAAACCAGGTCGGCGATGTTGGCTTCGTTGTTGCCGTCATAATCGCCGGGCACGAAGAAGCCATCACAAACATAGCGCAGCAACACGGTGGTCGCATCCTCGTGCGAGGTGGCATCGTGACCCGTGGCCTGGAAGAAATAGAGACTATCTTCTACCAGATTGAAGGGCGACCAACTGAACGACCAGCCATCCGCCCCGGAGAAGTCGGCGCCGAGGGTGGTTCGGCTGACGACATAGTTCTTCGGGCAGAGTGATACCATCATATCAACATTGCGCCATACACCGTACATACTCACTTGGTTGACACCGAAGTTGTTGCGCATGGGCAGATCAACCAGGGTGCCGCTGAGCGGGTTAGATACTCTGACCAGATAGCTGCCGTCGGGCTGCGTCCAGCCGGGGAATCCGTCGACGGCCAGCCACATGCCGGGGTTACCGCTGAGAGCTATGATAACGGTTCGCTCCTGCTCTTCAAGCCATGTCCGCAGGCTGAAGTAGTCCGGATTGCGCTGGTAGTCGAACTCAAGAGCATCGCCAATGGTGAGGAAGTATTGAGACAATCCGGCAAACAGGTTTTCGTCATAGGTGCCGTTGTTCTCTATCGTCCCGAACGGAACAGCCAGTTTGTCGGTCAACTCCAGGGGTGTCATAATGTGCGAGCCGTCCTTGATCAGGAATTCATACCCTCGACCGGCCCACACGTAGGTCGCCAGGGCTGCTGCTCCGGGCGCCACCATATTGTTGCCGACGCTTGAGACATTCACGGTGGTAAGTCCGGCCGAGTAACCGATACTGCCGGAACGACGCTTGAGGTCGATGTAGCTCATATCTTCGTCGTTGGCCGCCATCAGGAGGATCAGGGTGTCGCAGAATTCGCCGGCGTTGTCAGGCGACAGGATCGTCGGCGTCGGTGGTGTCGGTTCGATATACACTGTCACGCTGTCGGCGGAGCTGCGCCCGAGGGTATCGACAGCGGTGGCGCGAAGTTTGTAGGTGCCTTCGGTCAGGCCGGCGAAATTCCAGTCGATGCTGAATCCGCTGCCGCTGACGACCGAACTACTGCCGTCCCGCAGCGGGCTGACGCCATCGAAATCGCGGCCGATTTCGACATAGCCGCCGGAGGACGAGTATTCGAAGGATACGTATTCGATGATGTCGGATCCGGAGGACTCCCACGCCCAGAGGCTTTTGGAACCATAGAGCGTGCTGTTGTCGGCCGGTGACAATAACGTGAGTTCCGGCTCGGGCTGGATTCCACCGCTGCCGCCGGCGTAACCGATCACGTACATGGCCAGTCGTCCCGGGAAAACGTAGAATAAGTTGTTGCCCAGATCGACCCAGCCTATTTCCGTATCCCAGATGTTGTACGCCACGCATTGTTGGGGGCTGTCGTCGGTAACCAACGCAGGCTGTGCGTCCGGATTGATTCCCGGGCCCAGGTAGAAACCGGCGAAAAACGGTCCGTTTACGACTACCGGGGGATCCATCTCGACCCAAATGTCGTAGATGTCAGCCGTCGGCACGAAATCCTGGTAGGTCGGTGAGAGGGCAATCAGTGTATCCGGAAACGGGCAACCGGGGACGCTGTAATCGACCGCTTCGATGTCGCCTTCGTAAACCAGTGGGGTGGTGTCGCTGAAAGCCATGATGATATGCACTTCGGCGATGGTGAACGGATAGGGATTGGGGCAACTCACAGCCGGGTCCAGGTAGACCTTGTAGAGTTCATCACCGATGACCCAGCCGTTGATCAGCCAGACAAGAGTATCGGCAAGAGAGACCACGCAGGTATCGGCAGCCGCCATACCGGTCGATGTTCGAAGTTGTTTGAGTTCACTGTACTGAAAAGGAGCAACCTGGGGCGGCTGTTTTCCCGCGCCATGGATCGTTGCTACCATCACAATTATAATCACAGAAGTAATCGCAATTAGCCGGCGTGACATGTATGTACTCCTCTATATCTTACAATTGCCGTGTTTCTCTTGATTATCGGCCTAAGCCCATATATCATTAGGCAGCTTGTTGGTCCTGAAGGGGATACAAACAATTGTCAACTACGGCTCGTTTGATCTCATAAGATACTGGATAGAAGTACAGATTGCCCCACCAAGAGTGCCTGTGAATAAGATGACCAGAAAACCGGATTGGCTGAAGGTGAGCGGCTTTACCGGAGCCGGGTATCGTCGGGTTGATCGACTGCTGTCCGGCTATCGGCTTAACACCGTCTGTCAGGCGGCCAACTGTCCCAACCGCGGCGAGTGCTTTAACCGAGGCACCGCCACTTTTCTCATTCTGGGTCCACTATGTACACGCAACTGCCGCTTCTGCGATATCGAGCCGGGACGACCGGACGGGGTCGACTTCGACGAACCGGCTCGGGTGACAGCCATGGCGGCCGAGTTGGAACTGAAACATGTCGTGGTGACGTCGGTCACCCGGGATGACCTGCCGGACGGTGGCGCCTCCCATTTCGCTGAGACCGTCAGCCAAATCCGTCGGCAACTACCGTCAGCCACGGTTGAAGTACTAACCCCGGACTTCAGAAACGCTCCCCAGGCGATCGACATCATCGTTGAGTCCCGTCCGGACGTTTTCAACCATAACGTAGAGACGGTTCCCCGTCTGTATCGGTCGGTGCGCCCCCAGGCGGATTACCGGCGCTCGTTGCATCTGTTGAGAGATATTCAGGTCCGTTCGCAGATCGTCACCAAGTCGGGACTTATGCTTGGTCTGGGTGAGACTACCGACGAGTTGCTGGAGGTGTTCAACGATCTGGCGGACGTCCATGTTTCGATACTGACAATCGGACAATATCTGGCCCCGTCGAAGAACCATCATCCGGTGGTTCGCTATGTTCCCCCCGAGGAGTTCACCTGGCTGGGGGCCGAAGCTCTCAAAGCCGGAATCAAAAAAGTGCTTTCCGCTCCGCTGGTAAGGTCGTCCTATAAAGCGGATGAATTCGCGAATCTGTAGACAGTTCCATCACAAGTCCAAATATTAAACAGATGCCGACGGCGTTGTCGGCTTTCATTTCGATCTTCCGATAGAGGTGATGATGACGGAAGCGAAGGTGGAAATGACCGGCAATCAGCCCATAAGTATCCTGGTCGTCGACGACGAAAAGTACATCTGTAATATCATCGTCGAGGCTCTCTCGACTGAGAAGTACGATATCGTCGCCTTCTCCGACCCGGCTAAGGCTCTGACTCATATCGAGCAGAACTCCGTTGACCTGGTGCTTACTGATCTCGTCATGGGTGAATATACCGGAGTGCAGATTCTGGAATCCACGCTGGTCCATCATTGTGATGCCACCGTAATCCTGATGACCGGCTACCCGACCGTGCAGACAGCGATATCTGTTCTGCGCAAAGGGGCCTATGACTTTCTGGTGAAGCCATTCCGACTGGAGCTCTTGAAGGCTACTATCAAGCGCGGTCTGGAGCATCAGCAGGTTATCCGCGAAAACCTGCACTTGAAAAGTCAGGTGGAATTTCTGAAGGTGGCCGGCGCCGCCAATACCGAGATGGGGATCGATGACTTTCTGGCCATGGTAGCTCGTTCCTGCAAAAACGAAATGGGTGCCCGGGCGGTTGGGATAATCGAGATCGACACCAAGTCCAAAGAACCGGCGCGAAAAGTGTACGCCGGCGATGAAGAGGTCCCTCTTGATGTCGTCCTCGACAACGCGACCCTGGACAGATTCACTTATACCAGAAGCACCAAGCCGATCATTCAGAAAGAACAAGTTGTCACCGACGGATGCAGTCAGACACGAATATTCATATCGCAACCGGTTTTCGTCCGGCGACGTTTTCATGGTGTCATCAACCTCTTGATCGAAACGCGTTTTGATCAGTTGACACCGGGGCAGATAGATGTCCTGATGATCCTGGCCAACTCCGCTGCGGCGGCCATAGCCAACCATCGCCACTTGCAGGAAATGCGCATGTCCTACGTGCAGGCGATTAAGGGATTGGCCAACGCCGTTGAAGCTCGCGATGAGTACACGGCGGGCCACACCGACCGAGTGACCCGGCTGGCTGAGTTGATGGCGCGGCACATGGGCTGGGAAGATCAACGGATCGAGCATCTCATAATGGGCTGCACTCTCCATGATATCGGCAAGCTCGGGGTGCCGGATAGTATCCTCAACAAGCCGGACCGACTCACCGATGAGGAGCGTCTCAGGATGCAGACCCATGCCGAGGTTGGACTCAAGATTATCGATGGAATCGAGCTGTTCCGCGCGGCGGTGCCGTATATCATCGCGCACCATGAATGGTACGACGGTTCCGGTTACCCTCGCGGTTTGAAAGGGGAAGGAATTCCGATTGAGGGTCGGCTGCTGGCGGTGGCGGATACCATGGATGCTATAATGTCCGACCGACCTTACCGCAAGGGGGCCGATCTGGAGCAGGCGGTTTCGGAACTGATCAAGTACAGGGGTATCCAGTTCGACCCGGCGATTGTGGATGTGTTCCTTGATCTGGTACGACAAGGGTCGGTGGATTTTCGCGCCACCTACGGTCGTGATATGGATATCAGCAAGCTCCCCGCCCCGACCACTAACGAAAAGGCACCGGCGTAAAAGACAAAACCAGAATCCCCAGCGCAATCCAGCCCATCATTGCAGCCGTCCGGCTGAGAGGGTAATGATCATTCAGAGTCGGCGGATGACTCATCCCAAAAAACAAGCCGAAGGCGGCAAAGAACCACCACATGGGTGATTGGAAACCTAATAGCACCAAACCCGCGGTAGCTATCTTACCCATGATATGCTGGCGACGGCGGGCCAGGCCATAGATGATGTGACCACCGTCGAGTTGGCCGATGGGGAGCAGATTGATCGCGGTGACCAACAAACCAACCCAACCGGCAAAGGCTGCCTCGGACAGCTTGAAGAAATGTTCCGGCGGCGCCGACCCCACCAACAACCAGGTGAAGACTCGCATCAACACGGACTCACCATCCATAGAGAACACCATATCACCCGGCCCGAAAGCATCCAATGGCAACACGGCTGACTGTGACAGCCCGTAGCATAGCCAAGCTATCGCTACGATCCAACCGGCGATCGGTCCGGCGGCGCCGACCTCGATGAGGTCACGGCGGTTCCAGAACGGCGACTTCGATTTGATAATAGCGCCGAAGGTGCCGATCAGGTTCGGCGCCGGGATAAAGTATGGCCATGAAGTAACGATATTCCGGCGGCGGCTGGCGATGTAGTGGCCCATTTCGTGAATGAACAAGATCGATATGAGGGCCGCTGTGAACACCAATCCCTCTCCAGCTGCGAGAGCCTTGAACGTGCTGCGGAGGTCCTGTCCAAATGTTGCTTCGGTGCCCAGGTAGCGCAGGAACACCGGTACAAAATAGACGGTAAACAGCGTTACGACGAACAGCACGACGTTCAAGATC
>DAOVOW010000122.1 GCA_030629485.1 bacterium | reverse complement strand
ACCATGGGCGGCGAGGAGTCAAGATCATAAACCGCTATCCCGCGCCCGCCCACTGTGTAGAGACGGTCCTCGTACACCACGCCGTCAGTGACCGGCAGAGCCATCGGCACCACTGCCTCTACCCGCGGATGGTGCGGATCGGAACAATCGACGTAGGTCATGTCGTCGTGAGTGAAATAAATCAGACGGTCGTTCATAAACTCCAACTCGAAGGCCGGGATCGCCAGATCGATACTGGACAGCATCCGCAGGGAGTAGTCGGGAGCTATTCGGTAGATCCGAATCGAATTCTTGCCGGTCGAGACGAACAACAGCGAATCGGCAAAAGTTGCGCTCAGAACCCCGCCGATAATCGGCCAGGTAGCGCCGTGTTCAACAAAGTCGGAATCGTTGATCGGGTAAACACTGATAGATGACGCGGCGTACACCAGAACCGCCGATCGGTCGGTCGACCAGTCGGCTACGAACTCGATACCGAAGGCATCGTTGGGATCGACAAAGATGGAACTTTCCAGGTAGTACTCATCGGGGTCGGCGCTTGAAGTGATGAATGCGATCTTGTTCAGACTGTTGTACAGGACGATCAGGCTGTCGCCATTGTGGTCGATCGACACCACGTCCTGCAGGGCCGAGTAAATGGTGAAGTCGAGCCGCGGCGAAGTCCGCCACTGGTCCAGCCGGTAGACATCGACCGGATTAGCTTCCCCCCCGGTGTACAGCCTGCCGTCACGCAAAACAAGTCCCGTGATCGGTCCCGGGCGATAGAAGGCAACCCAGGATTGTGCCGACTCATCCAGATGGTAGAGCACCAACCCGCCGAATTGCCCCGGCAATAACAGAAGAGGTTTGCCGTCGATGTAGAACAGATCACCGTCGGGCAGGTCATCACCAATCTCTATCATAGTGCGCTGCTGGTAATCGCTACGGTCGATCAATTCCACAAAGCGATCACCCATGAAAACAAACAGACTGTCGGTCAAGAGGGTCTTGTAAATCGGTACGGTGCCATCAATGGAACCGTAGATACCGGAACCGGCTTGACCGAACCGGCCGAACAAAACGCCGTCGTTGAGAGCAGCGATTATGAACTCACTGCCGTTCTTGTAAAACGAAGCAGCGCGCTCAGGTATGTAAAGGTAGTCTATGAATTGTCCGAAACCGTCACCGGAGATGTCGTAGCGGATAATGCCGTTGTACTCATCCAAACCATAGAGAGTGTCGTTGGCGACCTCCACCTGCGTCACCAGAACCGGTTTCATGCTGGAGTCAGAGAACTGAATCTGATCGTCGTTATCAATCGTGAATCTGAGAATGCCGGCAAACCAAGCCGATACATAGAGATCGTCTCCATGAAGAGCGAAATCCGACACGGGCAAGCCGACATCGACACCACCCTTATAAACGATACTCGGAAGCTGTCCGATATCGATCAAGAGCAGACTGTCCCCCATCGTGTGAACCATCAGCAGGTCGCCATGAGGTTTCATTCGGACCGGTTTGTCATCAAGGAAGAGTTGGTTGATCTGCACGAAGCTCGAATCGATCCGATCAAAGCGGCAAACGACGATGCCCTCCGATGACATGGCCAGTGCGAAACTATCGATGACCGTCACCGCGTGGAAGCGATTCCACAGCATAGTCTGATCGGGCAGCCGGTCGATCCCTCCGGCCTGGACCGATCCGATCAATAAAACGCAGACGACAATCAGGCTCCAGCGGGTCGACTTCATTTCATAAGCACCATTTTTCTTGTAGTCGTTTGGTCGGATGTCTTCATCCGGTACAAGTAAACTCCGCTGGCCAGATCGGTGCCGTCGAATTGAATGTGATGACGCCCCATTTTCATGACGCGATCGACAAGAACAGCCACTTTCCGGCCGAGAATGTTGTAAATAGACAATTCAACGTGAGTAAGACGCGGCACGCTGAACTCGATGGTGGTAATCGGATTGAACGGATTAGGATAATTCTGTGCCAGGTGAGTGGTCCGGGGCAAGGTGGTTGGGTCGTCCTCAATGGCCGTCGGCAGCAGCGAGGGAGGCACGATGCCGCTGTTGATATTGTCCACCAGGAAGCGACCGCGATTGTGGCCGTTTTCAGAGGAAGCATCGAAGTTCCACACGAGGATCTCAAGTCCGTCAGTCACCAGAATCAACTCCACCAAGCCATCATTATCCAGATCCTCGACCAGGGGTGGGTATCGGGAGGAGAATACCTGAGTAGGCCGAGTTGGTGTTGCCACCGGCCAGTCAGGCAGCGGCTGCGCCTGATAGTCGAGGATATAGACCTGCTCGGTGCCGGTGCCCGGCAGGATGTGGCCGGAACGGATGATAATCTCCGGATAATCGTCGCCCGTGAGATTGGCCACGGTAGGTGTGCCGAAGGTTACCGGCTCCGTGAAGGCTTCGCCGTCCACCCGCCCGTCACGATCGACATACGGCGTGCCGTCGGCACGGAAGATATACAATGAAGCGATGTCGTATTCGAAGAAAGTGCAGAGTATTTCAGGGATACGATCCAGATCGAGATCGGCCGCAATCGGATAGGAGCCGATCCATTGATCGACAGCCTGGATGGCCACTGGCCAACCCGAAAGATCATCTATACCGTTGGTCTTGACCCAAATCGTCATGACCCCAAGGTCGTCGCGACCTAACGTAATGATTTCAGGAAGACCGTCGTCGGTGAGGTCGGCCAGAACGGTGCCGTACACACTCGGTATGCTCTCTATTATGGGCGCTTCCATGCCATAGGCGGGCAGGCCGGTGCGAGCGTCGAACAGGCCCAGACCGGTAATCGGTTCGGGCGAACTGTAGGAGGCAATCACCTCGTTCAAACCGTCGCCGTCCAGATCGGTGGAAGTAACAAACGGTGAGGTCGGCCCGCCATGACTGTAGGAGTCGGATATCCGTGGATCAAACGATGCAAACAGCCCATCCAGAGAATAGAAGTACGGGTCACCGTTGAATTCGTAGGCGAGAATCTGCCCGATCTTGTTGATAAGCACAATCGCCGAATCTTCACCCAACCCCAATTGCGCTACCGTAACATTAGGAAAGCCGTACCCGAAGGGGATCTGGCCGGTGAACATCGCCACCGGCCATCCATCGGCGTAAGTGCCGTCGTAGTTGAAGACGTGCAGACTGTCCCGGCTGGTACAGATAATCTCGTCCTGACCATCACGGTCCACATCGTATATAGACGGAACCGTCCGGAAGTCGACATCGGGGAGAACCGGGAAGCCGTCCACCAGAACCCCGGTGGCATGGAAAACATAGACCCCACAGCTGGTCGGGATAATGATCTCGCGGGTACCATTGCGATCGAGATCAGCGCAAGAGGCGGTCAGACCCGGTCGACCCGCCATGCTTCGAGGCCAACCGTTTGCAAAAGCCGAAACCACATTTACGGTAGCTGAATCGATGACCAAACCGGAACTGAAGTAACCATAAAGATAAACACGAAAGATGCCTGTGTCCACGCCGGACACCGACCAGTCGAACAGTAGTGAATCGAAGTACTCACCGGTGGAGCCGTCCAGGCGCACGAAGGGGCCCGGTTGTTTGCGATAAGCGACAAACATGGAATCATACTCCGGACCGTAAGCACTACCCATGATCGGAATATGGTACTTCACTTCCGACCCGTCGATTGGAGCCGTCAACTCGAGTTTCTGATGCCGGACGTGTACGCAGTTGGTATAAGACCTATTGCCGTATTGATCCGTTAACTGGAAGTTAAGGTATCCTTCCAGCGACTGATCGTAGAATAGGTACGCCACCGAATCAGCCGGCAGAGATGTCCCTGAGGCCAGGTATTGCCAATCCTCGGACCCGGGACCGATGGAGTAGTCCAACTGCCAGCTTCCCTCGTATGAGGCAACCGGGGCAATACGAACCACGAAGTCATCGGTGTACCGCTGCCGCCGTTGAGGTTCTACGAATTGGATGCCTCCATGCCACAAAAGGTCGTATGACGCAGCCACATTCATGTAACCGTAACCGCAAACAGTATCGGGACCGATAAGGCTGTCCCCGTTGCCGAGGGGATCTATCAGATCATCGGCGCCCATTCTGAGTATCTCTTCCAGTTCGTCCAGCGCCAGGTCCGGCCTGAATGCCCTCAAAAGCGCCGCCGCACCGGCCACCATCGGCGCTGCCATAGATGTTCCGTCGGCCAGGTAGTACAGG
Organism: bacterium; assembly: GCA_030629485.1. Taxonomy (GTDB): domain Bacteria; phylum Zixibacteria; class MSB-5A5; order GN15; family FEB-12; genus JAJRTA01. Next base: position 2,123 of record DAOVOW010000122.1, on the reverse strand, counting down.
CCGTCGTCTCCGATTATTCTCACGTCGGGTTCGCCGCCCTCAGCGTACATGTCAGTGCCGTCGGCTCTCAGCGAAAGGATATCGAGACCGGGCGCCACGATGTCAATGTGAGCGCCCCAAGTGGAGAAATCGGTCATATTGCCGTCGGAGTTACCGGCTGCGACGGCGAAAGTCGAGTCGTATGCGGCCGGGAAGAATCGGTCGTTGCTGGCGGTGTTACCGGGCGCTACGGCTACGAACACGCCGTTGATTCGCGCGAACTCCATCGCTTCCTCCAACAGACCAGACAAAAACGGCGTCCCCCAACTGATATTGATCACCTGGGCGCCGGCGTTGACGGCGTAGATGATACCCGCCACGCCGACAGCCGTAGTGGCGTTAGGACGAATCTTAACCGGCATTATCTCAGCGAACGGCACAATTCCGGCGACCCCCGGAGCGTTCGCATTGGCCGCCACGATCCCGGCGATATGTGTGCCGTGACCAACTTCATCGGTCGGGTCGTTATCCCCTATCGGGTCGAACAGTGATTGGATATCGCCTGACACATCGTAGCCCAAGGTATCATCTACAAACCCGTTATGGTCATCATCGATACCGTTATTCGGGATCTCGTCGTCGTTTCGCCAGAAGCGGCCTTGAAGTTCCGGATGCAACAGGTCGACCCCGGTGTCGACGATCGCCACCACCACTTTGGTCGTTTCCGCGGGTGGAAAATAATATAACGGCCAGAGTTTCATGTCCTTCTCAGGGGTACCCATCTTGGTAACAAGGACGTCGTTATAATAGCCCTCCACACGGAGAATACCGTAATAGGCCTGGCCTTCATTGTAGAGGTACCACTGGCTGAAGAAAAGCGAGTCGGACGGCATGGCAAAGAACTGGATATAATAATCCGGCTCCACATACTCCACGTTGTCCTCGCCAAGTAGGGCCGTCACATCGGCCGCAGCCAGGGATTTGGATTCAGTGGTGAGAATGTAGACGCGAGAGAAACCTTCTGAACCATTGAGGTCTCCTCTCAGTTGCAAGCTCGAGAACTTATCGAGGCGATTTCCACGGCCAAGGGACTGGTCCAATGCCTCCATACGGACCTGTGACTTAAGCTTCACGATGAACTTGCCCGGTACCGGACCGGTCGGTCCGTTGTCGCGGTACACGGCTTCGCCTGATGCTACCATAAGTAACACCATGACCAACACAGCAGCAAACGCTCGAACAGGTTTTGTCGTCATACTATACATATCCTATAAATAGTACGCCGTGAGGGGCCGACCACTGGGGTTTCCACGTATGAGACGAACCGGTTGGCTGTCCTGTTTAGCCGAAGTCTCATCTCTTCCAAGATACCATCAACCAAATAGTTGTCAAGGCAATAAGGTCACCGGCGCGTGACCACGTCCTCCGGACACAGGCTAATTGGATTGCTGTTGGTTTGTTTTTTCAGAATGGCGGGATGCCGCGAACACAACCGCCTGCAGGTGGCCGCCGTGCCCCCGGTCGTCCGGTCCTGGCGACAGGGTGATTACAGACCGTATTTCTTGCGATTTAGCTTGAAATGAGAATCACAGGCGATGATGTCGCGGCGGATCGAGGTCTTAATGCTCTCGAGGTTTGGAGAGTCGGACCGTCTCAAAAGATGGCTGACGATGGTGAAGAGTTCGAATGTCGGCAGCAGACAGAGATCGGACTGCCGGGCCAACTCGAGGCAATCCTGGTCAAACCAGACGGTACGCTCCTCGGGCGGCTCGCTACGATCAGCGTTGCCGATCAGGACGCCCTTGACACGGACATTGGATTGTTGCCTGTCGACGATATCTATGAGTTGGACCAGGTTCGATGACGGCAGTGGTCCCTCATCGCAGGCCGCCGCCATGAAAATCACACGGGCCCCACTGGTCCCTTTTCCCACTGCTTCCAACACTACGCCGTTTTCACAGGCGTCGAGTACCCGGACATCATACTCCAGCAATGTAAGGGCGATCGAAACCGCGGAGGTCAGTTCTTCGCGGCACTGGTACAAGATGCTCGTCACCCGCCGGAGGTCATCTTGTTTGCGTTGCAGCTTGGTAAGCTGTTTATGGATCGCCTCCAACTGCGCCTTAGCCAGATCGATATCGCTT
>DAOVOW010000214.1 GCA_030629485.1 bacterium | reverse complement strand
GAGATGAGATCGAAAAGGGTTCATTACGGGTCGGCGAGGAAGAAGAGTTGCTGATTGATCGTAAGCTCCTCGACTCGGCCCGGGCGCTGATGTCATCCGCTGCGTCGATAAGTAACATCCTCGACGGTGAGACCGGTTCGGTGAAGGAACTCCTGACTGCGGCGCGGAGCGAGTTGGACAAGATGGCACAGGTCGACTCAAAACTGAGCGACCAGGCCGGCGACTTGTATGACATCGAGATCCGCGTGGAGGAACTCCGACGCACCGTCGAACAGTACGGCGTTACAATTGTAGATGATCCGGTGCGCATCGAAGAGATCAACACGCGGCTGGATGAGATCTATCACCTCAAGAAGAAGTACGGTGGCTCCGAAGAAGCGGTATTAAGCACTCTTGAGATGATTCTCCGTCAACTGACGGAGCGACCTGACACGGATAGTCTGATCGCCCAACTTGAGAAGGAAACCGAGCAACGCCGCCGCGAATACAGCGACCTGGCCGTTTCGCTCTCCCGTGACCGTCGTGCGGCGGCACGAAGGCTGGAGAAACAGATCGCCCGGGAGTTGGCCGACCTGGCCATCGATGGCGCTCGGTTCAAGATCGCATTTCTGGAACAGGAGGATCCTGAGGGCGTGGTCATCGACGAGCGCTGCCTGCGACCGATGGAACATGGACTGGAACAGGCTCGCTTTGACTTTGCGGCCAATCCGGGTGAACCGCTTCGACCGCTGGTCAAGACAGCTTCCGGCGGTGAAATCTCGCGGGTGCTGTTGGCGTTGAAGTCGGCTGAACGATCTAATCACCGCCATTACCGACCGTTGATGGTATTCGATGAGGTCGACGCCGGTATCGGCGGACAGACCGCCAACGAGGTCGGACGGAAACTCAGGAAACTGGCCGGTGATGGTCAGTTAATCGTAATCACGCACCTGCACCAGATTGCCCGCCAGGCGGATCACCACTACGTCGTCGAAAAATCTCTGACAGACGACCGCAATGTGATCACTGTACGACGCCTTGATCCTGACGGAGTACGTACAGAGTTGGAGCGCATGGTCGCGCTACCGGTTCAGGAGTAAACCAAGACAGCACCAACCTCATGCTGAGCGGAGTCGAAGCATGAGCGCAATCGAAGCATGAGCGCAGTCGAAGCACAGGCAAGCCAGTTTTTCGCGCGGTGGCCCATCCTTTAGGACTTGTTGATAAAGTTCCGCTTTGAGTCATTGCGAGCGACCGTAGGGAGCGCGGCAATCTCATACTATATGTCGCCCAACGAATTGAGATTGCCACACCCACCTGCGGCGGGTTCGCAATGACGGACTTTGGGGTTATTCAACACTCCCTTCAGGATGGGTTCGCAGGATCTCCTACCCACCATGAATGGCGGCCACCTATCTCTTACACGGGCCCGCGCGTGATTGCAGTGACGTCGGGCATGACCTCGAACTGCTTTGCACTCATATCACTGATGGCCGGATGGTTCTTAACCTGAGCGGCAAGCGGCCCGGCGAGAAAAGCCTGCAACGATGCCTCGTCATCAAACAGATAGATACCCCCCGCTTCGCTTTCCGCTTCATTCAAGATCCACACCTTCCAGCGCAGACCGGCAACTTTCGCAAAATCCGCGGCCATTGAGGCCGCGGCCTGCTCGTACTCTGCCCTTGTAACGCTGAACTTGAAATTGAGTTGCAGGATATGATAATCCATCACCCTTCCTCCTTTCGACGTTCCCTTGTTCACTATCGGTCTCTCCAACGCAGGCCGCGCCGACTTCTTCGACAACTGGACGGCCTGACACATTGGCGCCGGTTCTCAGAGCATGAAGAGCATCGCCCGACTATGGTGTGTTTTACCTGCCGATACGGGCAGATTACCTTTGTTGCGGTATTGGCTATTCACTCTTAAGGCCGACCACAAGGTAGCACTATTGTGCCACGAAGCAAACTCATATTTTGTGAAAATGGCTCCATAAAGTCCCCGCCGCAGGATGTGCCGGTCCATTATTCGGCCGCTGCCGGTGAGGGCGTCGCCCTAACCTGTGACAACTGCTCCGCAAGTTGCATGAACGCCCTGGTGCGACACTGCGACTCGTGGAACTCTTCGAACCGTTGATCGGTGATGTCAATCGGATCGCTACGAAGGGAACGGTACTCGTAAAGAGAAGTTTGCCGTCCCAGCCATTCAAGGTAGAAGTAATCGCGGGTCACGCACCCGATCCTATCAGCAGCGTTGATCATGGCAAAACCCGGATCGTTCTCCTCCAACCGCAGCAGGTCACGCCCCCAACTGGAATGACGGTATTCGCCTCCGAGCAGACCCATTACCGTAGGCAGTATATCCGTCTGCGACCCGGCGGCAGCGACGACGTGACCCAACGTCACCATCTCCGGAGGACCGAGTATCAAGAGCGGAATACGGAAGGTCTCAGGGTCCAGTACGAGACGGCTGACATCGTAGCGGGCATGGTCGGCAGTTATGACTACGATCGTGCTATCGAAGATTCTCTTATCTTGCAATCTCCTGAGAAACACCCCCAGGCAGTAATCAGCATAAAGTTGCGCGTTAAATACCTTCGAACTGTCGGCGTCGTCAAAGAACTTCTGCACCGAGGAATCCGGCAAATCGTAAGGTTCATGATTCGATAGCGTCAGGATTGTCATCTGAAACGGACGCGGCAGCGAATCGATCAAAGAAGCGGCGCGATCAAAGAGTTCATGGTCAGGTATCCCCCATTTCGAGAACGCCTGGTCGGGACGAAAATCGTTCTCGCCCACGAAACGATCGTACTGCTTGGCTCGGAAGAAACCTTCGATGTTATCGAAAGCCAGATCGCCGCCGTAGACAAACGCGTTGTGATAGCCACCTTCGTTTAGTATTTCGGACAGCGTTGTGAACGGGTGCGAGGCGTCATAACGCCCCATAATGGAGCGACCTGGCAGTGAGGGATACGAACCCAGCACGGCCGGCAGCCCGAAGCTGGTGCGAATTCCACTCGCGAAAAAGTGCTTAAACAATATGCCGCGCGGCGCCCATGAATCGAAATGCGGGGTGAGGTTGTGCGGAGACCCAAGCACCCCCGTGTTCCTGGCCGCCCAGCTTTCCATCAAAACAACAATCACATTCGGCTTGAATAACAACGGGGACGGTGGTTGGCCGGTTGCCCGATGTATGCCACGCTGCGGTTGCAGCCAAGTATCGCCCGGCTGATGCAGCACTTTCTGTACAACGGTCAGTCCCTCATGGATGTCAACGAATGGATAGCGTTCGGATTCCCGCATCGTCGACAGTCTCAGGTCACCGTCACGCTCGGTGAAGTTGCGCGCCAACGTGTAGACACCGTTAAGTGCCAACTGATTCAAGAACGCGTTGCGGCTGAAATAGGCTTCCCCCCAGTCTATCGGCGCAAGCCCGGTGCCACCGCGGATGCCCAGGACAAAGAGAACCAGAAGCATGACGACCCACACGGACTGACCAAGCCACGATCTCCTGTCCGGCCACCGGTCGGTCTTGTGCAGGAGGATACGCACGAAAACGACAAAGAGCGTCGACGCCAACAGCCAAACTGGTATCGAAACCGCGAACCCCGGATCGGACAGTATTTGATTCCAGAATTCATCCCCCTCACCAATGTACTCATAGGCCAGGAAATTGAGGTGTGAACCGAACTTGGCATAGAAGCGAATGTCGGAGATCAACAGCAGATAGGTAACTGAGAACAGAAGACCAAGGTAGATCAGAGTCAGCCATCGAACAAGGCTGCGGCGAAGGCCCGTCCATGGAATCACTAAAAGCAGCGGCAGCAGAATGTAGAGGATGATGATCTGATCAAAGCGCACCCCGATAGCAAAAGCCTTGGCTATCTCCGTCAGAGGCTCATGCTCGATCAACTGCGTGAAGTTCGCCAGGAAGAGCAGGCGCATGAGAGCAAAGAACAAAAGCCCGAGCAAATAGACGAGAGCTATGTAAAGGAACGGTCGGGATGGCAGGAGTTTGCTTACCGGGTTTGGTGTACTGTCGCGAGATTCATGCACACCCTGAATAAACGGAATCAGGATGGTAAATCAAGGTTGGCGTTCAATGACCACAGCAACCCCGCCCCTCGCAGGAAATGTTGAGAACGTAGTTATCTTCGTTATCGCAAACTCGTGGTGTCGGGCGTCTCTGCCCGACGGCTCGAACCGATCAATCTAATGCGCCCTTCGACTTCGCTCAGGACGAGGTGCAAGGCGTGCGAATTACAAGAAACAGGCTTGCCTGCGTCAGGCCATCTTCGTTATCCCAAGACTACCGAAGGTGATCGTGGCGATCTCAATTCGTTAGCAGGCTTGGCGGAAGAGATTGCCGCGCTCCCTACGACACGAGTGTCTTCGGTCGCTCGCAATGACGAGCAAGAGAGCTTTTTCAACAAGCTCTTTGCAGGAAGTCCTAAGCGTCTTCGACAACTACCGCTGTACCGTAAGCCAACAACTCCGCCGCACCCGACATCACCGCCGAAGTGGAGTAGCGTGTCATTATTATGGCGTTGGCGCCCCTGGACTGGGCGTCATTGACCATTCGGTCAAAGGCCTGCTCTCTGGATTCAGCCATGAGCTTGGTGTATTCTTTGATCTCACCCCCCACGATGCCTCTTAACAAGGCCCCGATGTCACGGCCGAGATGCCGCGCGCGGATTGTGTTTCCCTTGACCAGACCGACGGTCTTAACAACTTTCTTTCCGGCGATGTTCTCACAACTGGTGACGATCATTTGGTAACCTCTTTGTAACGAT
>DAOVOW010000120.1 GCA_030629485.1 bacterium | reverse complement strand
GAGCGGGAGGACCCGGGCAATCCCCACTTCCACACCGTCAAGATCCCAAAGGTCGTAGGAGGAACAAACGAGCGATCCGGCGACCTAGCAGAGGCTCTGTACGAGCGGATCATCGACCACGTGGTGCGCGTCTCGTCGGCGAGGGTGGCCGAGGCTACCAAGCTGGGTATTCCGATCGTAGGTATCGTCGATACCAACGCCGATCCGGACCCCATCGATTTCCCGATAGCGGGCAACGATGACGCCATTAAGTCTATCCGCGTACTCATTCGGCAGTTGGTCGACGCTGCCGTCGAGGCTCAGAGCGGCCTCACGCGAGAGGCGGTCGAGGCGGCTGTGGAGGAAAGCCGAGAGGTAAGGCCGACCACCTACACATCCGAAGGACCCGACAACGGTTCCGACAAGACCGCGCCGCCCGCGTAAACGCTGAAAGGTACGACCAAATGCAGATAAACGCACAAATGGTGAAAGAACTCCGGGACCAGACCGGGGCCGGCATGATGGACTGCAAGAACGCCCTCTCTGAAGCCGACGGAGATCTCGAGAAGGCGGTCAAGGTTCTCAGGGAGAAGGGTATTGCCAAGGCGGCCTCCAAGTCTGGTCGCACAGCCGCCGAAGGAGTGATCGCATCGTACATTCACGCCGGGGACAAACTTGGTGTTTTGGTCGAGGTGGCCTGCGAGACCGATTTCGTGGCGCGCACCGACCAGTTCAAGGTTTTCACCAGAGACATCGCCATGCATGTGGCGGCGACCGCGCCTGTTTGTGTGTCCCGCGAGGAGGTCGACCAGGCCATGCTCGACAAGGAGCGCGACATCTACCGCCAGCAGGCTCTCAATGAAGGCAAGCCGGAAAAAGTGATAGACAGAATCATCGATGGCAAGCTGGAGAAGTATCTCTCTGAGATCGTTCTGCTGGAACAAGCGTTCGTCAAGGATACCGACAAGACGGTGAGTGATGTGGTCAAGGAGATGATTGCCAAGTTGGGCGAAAACATACTCGTAAAACGGTTCTGCCGATTCCGTCTGGGCGAGTAAAATGGAATCGGACGATAATTTACCGCCAGCCAAGAGGGTTCTGATAAAGATATCCGGGGAGGCCCTCACCGGTTCCGGTCAGTTCGGGATCGACACGGCTATGGTGGAGTCCATCTGCTCCCAAATCGTAGAGATCAAGAAGCTCGACATCGAAACCGCCATTGTGGTCGGTGGCGGTAACATCTTTCGGGGGCTGCACGCTTCTGAGTCAGGAATGGATCGGGTTACAGCCGATTCGATGGGGATGCTGGCCACCGTGATAAACTCGCTGGCCATGATGGACACACTCGAAAAAATGGGTTGCTACACGCGAGTGATGTCGGCGGTGGCTATCGAAGCCTTTACAGAACCGTATATCCGACGTCGGGCGGTGAGGCATCTGGAAAAAGGTCGGTTGGTCATCTTTGCCGGCGGCACCGGCAATCCGTACTTCAGCACCGACACTGCGGCCTCGCTTCGAGCCATGGAAATCAATGCCGATATCATGATCAAGGCCACCAATGTCGACGGAGTCTATTCGGCCGACCCCAGGAAGGACGCCGAGGCGGTCTTTTATCCTAAGTTGAAATACATGGAGGTCCTGACGCGCGAGTTGAAAGTGATCGACTCAACCGCCATTTCACTGTTGATGGAGAACCATATCCCGGTTAGAGTGATCGATCTTCACCGGCCGGGTAATCTCAAGCGGGCGGTATTGGGCGAAGAGGTTGGGACGCTGATCTCTTGAAGTGGAAATAACAAGCACGGGAGTCCGATTATGCTGAAAGAGATCTACAAAGAAACACAGGAGCGCATGAAGAAGAGCGTCGATGCGGTGGCGCGTGAGTTCAACGCTGTCCGAACCGGTAAGGCGACGGTGCAACTGCTCGATACGGTCAAGGTGGCAGCCTATGGTTCTCAGTTGCCGCTGAATCAGGTGGCGACGATTGCTGCTCCGGAGCCGCGTCTGTTGGTTGTTCAGGCTTTCGAAAAGGGTACGGTTGGTGAGATCGTTAAGGGAATCCAGAAAGCCGACCTCGGATTCAATCCCATTGTGGAAGGTCAGGTTATACGGATTCCGGTTCCCCCGCTTAACGAGGAGCGTCGACAAGAATTGGCCCGGCATTGTCGCATTGTGGCCGAGGAGGGCCGTGTGGCGATCCGCAATATTCGTCGCGATGCCAACGACCGGATCAAGAAGGTTCAGAAGGACAAGGAGATCTCGGAGGATCAGGAGAAGGACGGGTTGAATGAAGTCCAGAGAATAACCGACGAGTTAACTTCAGAGATTGACGATATCCTGGAGAAGAAGGAAAAAGATGTCCTCGAAGTTTAGGCGACGTTCATGAGGGGTATCGACCTGTCGTATCTCATGCTTCGACTCCGCTCAGCATGACGTTGGGAGGAATACTCAGGATGACGTTGCAGCCGCGGCGCACGGTAATGTTGTCCGAGCGCGAAGCGCAAAGAGGCGATTTATCGCCGCGCGAAGCGCGAAAAGCAGGCTTGCCTGTTATGACGGGTAATCGCCGTCGAAATAGAGCTTCAAGTAACGGTTCTCAACAGCCATGCGTTTCATCTGGGTTTTGACAATGTCGCTCTGTGATACCAAACCGATCAGCTTGTCGCGTTCCACTATGGGAATGTGTCGGATGCGGTTTTCGGTCATGATACCAGCCACGTAGTTGACATCGTCACCGACCAATCCAATCAGAAGGTCTTTTGTCATGACATCACCTACTCGAAACTGGCTGTAGTCCGTTCGGTGCTCGTAGATCAGTCGAAAGATGTCCTTGTCGCTGACGATACCCTCAAGCTTGCCGTTCTTGTCCAATACCGGCAGGCAACTGATGCCATTATCGATCAAGAGCCGCATTGCCTCGTTCACCTCGGTATCGGCCGTGGCGGTAATAACCTCTCGATCCTTCTTCTTCAACAAATCTCTCACCAACATAAGGTTCTTTCTCCTATCTAACAGGGCAGTCGACACTCTTCACACATGTCCGGCGGACGTCCTGCGATTATACTCACTGTGGACCATCTCGCGGAACTACGATCAATCATAATCGATCGGAGATCAATTGACAACCAGAACAAGCAACTTCGCCGGAGATTAGAACGAATTATTTTCGGCCGAAGCGTGATCCGACGGACGTGTCTTTCAGCTAACCGGTCGGTTTGCGATCGGTCGTGAAACCGCATGGCTCGATAACGGGACTTGCCAGGTCAGATTGAATGCAGACACAAGATCGAGAGGCCGGGACTCAAGGGAACGGCCTTCAGCCCAGGTGTGTGCCCTCCATGTACATCTTCAAGTAGCGATTCTCAATCTCGATATGGGTCATTTGCGCTTTCACGACATCGCCCGGTGAGATCAGTCCAACCATTTTCTTGTCGTCCATGATCGGGACATAGCGTATGTCGTTCTTGGCCATCAAACCGGCAATGTAGTTCAAGTCGTCGTCCGGCATCCCGATTATCAGGTTGGACGTCATCAGTTCACCGGCAGTGAACTTCTCAAAATTGTCCTGATTTTCGTACACGGCGCGGAAAATATCCTTGTCATCAAGGATTCCGACCAAAGTACCCGAACTATCCAGAACGGGCAGGCAACCGATCTTGTTGGATATCAGCGTCTCCATTGCCGTCCATAGATCCGTCGACGGATCTATCGTGATGATGTCCTTGGGCGATGATTTCAACAACTCTTTGACAAACATATCGTAACCTCCTGTTTTTTGTCTTCATCAACCCTGTTCCCCCAGCAACGTCACCGACGCCAACCGGTCTTTGAGATTGACGTTGCTGTCGATTTCCTCAGAATGTGCGGTTGGCAACCTTACTCATTTTACGTATATTGAGCAGCGAATGTCAACAGAAAAGTACCATATCCGGGTATTATGGACCGCGATGGTGGCACTAAGTGCAACCGCAACCGGTTTGGCCGACGATAGTTATGGTGATGACCCGGTGCTCAAGTTCTATTGGACGCAGGCCGCAACTGTCTCAGCGGAGTCCGACCCCCTTCGAAATGGGGTGAGCTTCTCCCTTCTGACTACCTCCCACTACAAGAGAGTGGCATCCAATGGACGGATCACCGGTGTCGATACCGCTATTGTGCGGTACTGGTTCAGTTGCGGATCTTTGGACTCGCAGGTGGTGGAAATGGCCACGTCGGATGTTAAGATGCAACAGCAGTTCTCCATCCCCGATCTGTTTGACGCGCAATATCGATACACATTCTACCCCAACGACACCGGCGGGGAACTGTTAGCCATCGGCTTCGACACACCAAAGGCTGATGATTCACTACCAGTAGGTCTGGTCATGATTGATCGCGACTCGTATCTCTTACGCCGAGTCTACCTTTACTACCCGCATCGCGAGGGTTATGAGCGATTCTCTCGCTGCTACCGAGTGTCGGAACACGACGGTTTTCTATTCCCGGATTCTATCTGGGAGGTGGGAGCCAGGGAGGGGGTATTTTCCACGGAGAATTATCGGCTGGAAACGCGGATTGACGCCGTAAGTGTCGATCGTCCTTGAGCGCTACTCCACCCGGATGTTAATTGCGCTTGCCATGTCAGGAAGTGATTTGTAGCTTGGCATCATGATGCAAAAATCCGACAGTCTCAAAGAAACCATCCTGAACAATCCCGAACCGATTCCACGCCACGTAGCAATCATCATGGACGGCAACGGCCGCTGGGCCGCCCGACGCAACAAGCCGCGCACCTTCGGACACGAGGCCGGTGTGAAGGCGGTCAAAAAGACCGTGCGGGCCGCCAGTGAGATCGGTATTCAGTATCTAACGCTGTACACTTTTTCTATCGAGAATTGGAAACGTCCGCGCCAGGAAGTGGCGGCTCTAATGTCCCTGCTTAGCCGCACGACGCGCAAAGAGATCGACGAACTGATGAAGAATGATGTCAAGCTGATTACGACGGGCCGTATCAGCGGTTTGTCGGTGACTCGTCGCAAAGTGCTGGCTCGGGCTGAAGAGAAAACCCGCAATAATCGTGGGTTGGTGTTGAACCTGGCCTTAAACTACGGCGGTCGCACCGAGATACTCGATGCTGTTAAGTCGATTGTTAACACCGCCAAAGCCGGCATGATACATCCATCCCAGATTGACGAGGAGTTGTTCTCCAGTTTTCTGTACACGGCCTCATTACCGGATCCCGATCTCCTGATTAGAACCTCCGGTGAACGTCGGATCTCAAACTTCCTGCTTTGGCAAACGAGCTATACCGAGTTGCATATCATCGACACTCTGTGGCCTGATTTCGGACGGCGCGAGTTGTTTGAGGCCATCGCCGATTACCAGCGGCGAGAGCGACGTTTCGGACGGATCGGCAAGAGGACAAAGCGATGAGCCGTAATCTGGCCGCCCGGATCGCTGTGGCGGCGGTTACCATCCCGGTCATTCTGTGGGTTTGCTATCAGGGGGGTGGCTGGCTGTTCGGAATGCTCATGCTGCTTGCCACTCTTGCCGTTATCGAGTTTCTTGTCAATGAGGGGTCCCCACCGCGTTCCGGTTTCTTTTGGCTTGGCATCATCACAGTCGCATCGACGTTCTGGTTGGCTACCGGTTTTGCGGAGCCGCGTGCATTGTTGGCAGGTCGGGCAGAATTCCTTGGTCACGAGGGCACGCCGATCTTGCTTTTCTTCGTCATAACAGCGGTGCTGTTGAGTATCGGCAAACAGTCGCCCGCCGATCTGTTCCGGCGCCACAGTCGCCTTGTCTGGGGTGTGGTCTACATTGGCCTGCTCTATCCCTTCGTCTACAAAGTCGGTGAGGGATTCGATACGATTGCCGGGGGTGACTGCTTGTTGTTTCTTTTCGGGCTGCTATGGATCGGCGACACTGCCGCTATGGGTATCGGCTCCTGGCTTGGCCGGCACAAACTGGCGCCAACCGTCTCGCCTAACAAAACGGTTGAGGGTTTCATCGGCGGACTGCTCGGTGCTCTCGCCGTCGGACTGCTAATGCACTTCTGGAGGTTGCCGCAGATTGGGCTGGGTCATATCTTGATCATTGCTCTCGGATGTTCGCTGTTCGGGCAGTTGGGCGATTTGGTTGAGTCGATGTGGAAACGGTCGCTCGGCATCAAGGACTCATCACGTGTCATTCCCGGACATGGCGGCGTGCTCGATCGATTCGACTCGCTCTTATTTGCAGCGCCTTTCATGTATTTCTATCTGCGCACTATAGGAGGTTGTTGAAAAAGAGCTTCATCATGTCTGGAACCTGCCGGATTTGTCATGCCCGCGAAGGCGGGCATCCAGTAACTCACTGATTCAGATAGATTCCCGCCTGCGCGGGAATGACATGCAACACAAGGAAACCGCT
>DAOVOW010000404.1 GCA_030629485.1 bacterium | reverse complement strand
TTCCTCATAGATCCTGGACGCATTCGCGCCCATGGAGACAAACACGCCGGTGGCATTCTCCTCGCGATAGACCTTGGAGTCGGAGTACCCATCATAGCGATAGGTATTCATGAACAGGTCATAACCCTTCTCGGCGTCAATCATCCGCTCGGGCGGGTCGAAACTCAGCTTGTAAAGCATACCGACGACGTGAGCGCGGTCACGCAGTTTCAGGGGAGATTCGGCGTAAGGCGGCGAACTGAAGAAAATCGGCTGCGTGAGCTTTAGTGTATCCCCCTCTTTGTAGGTGCTTTCAAGCACGATTTCGTCCATCATCATTTCGGCCACCCGCACGATCCGTCGGCCAAGAGGTGAGGGCTCGAGATAAGTAGTCCGTTTCCGCGCCTTATCATAGAAGCGGGTGGTCGGCCGCCCACGCTCAATACCGGGAGCTACTTCATAAGGCTCCCAGAGGATCTGCTCGTCGGATAATGAGATGGGTACACCGTAGCGATTTTTCATCTGCTCCACGTACCAGTCGGTGTTCAAGAGCGACAGATTGACCACCCGTACGTCGAGACGGTATCCGTAAACCTCCTGGATACACCATAAGGGGAAGGTGTCGTTGTCTCCTGAAGTGAACAGGATGGCGTTCGGTTCGCAAGTATCCAGAATGTTTGCGGCGTAGAGATACGGGATATTATTGGCGGAGCGATCGCAGGCATGGTAGTTGTGCGCCAGCGAAACAATCGGCAGAAGCGCCAGGACCGACGAGGCCAATACCACCGTCCGCATCCTGGACGGGTTGGTTGCGGCCAGTCTGTTCTTCAGCCACATGACGACGGCCGAGATGCCGACGCCCATGGCGATTCCGAAAAAGACGAAAGCCGGCGTGAAGAAGTAGTCACGGTTGCGCACTTCCAGATAAGCGTCGCCGGTGTTGAAATCGTACTTGGTGCCGTCGGCAAAATTCATGTACAGAATCAGGCCGACAGAGCAAACTAAGAAGAGGGTAAAGAACGGCAGACCGATCTCGAGCCGCTTGCGGATGGCCGTGATCATGCCGATCATCCCCAGCAGGAACCACGGTACGATAAACGACCAGCCGGTGCGTGAATACTGTTCTTCAAAGTAGGACCAGAAGCCCATGTGGGCGTGACGTCCGAAGTGGTTGGTCCAACTGCCGCGCCGTTTGAACATCCGGTCCAGCATCGAAATCTGCTGATATTGTTTGCGATCGAGGAAATTCTCAAAAGTGCGCCAGTCGCGCGAGGGGTTGTTTTCGTCGATTCTTGGGTTCAACGACGACCGAATCGGAATGAAACCATGCACCGACATCCCCATGAACCCAATGAACACGATCGCCAGGGCTGTTTTCCACTGTAAGTTCCAGCCGAGCTGCCTGGAGAGTACCCCCAGGATTGCCAAAACGACCAGGGCCACCACGGTCGTCTTCTCATAAGTCGTGAACTGAATCATAACCGTGCAGACCGAGCCGATGGCTATAACCAGCGCCCAGTTGATCTTTTTGTACAACAGCCACAGGAGCACAGCGCCCATGAAGGCCGAAACCGCGTAGAATGCACTAACTCCGCCGCGGCCGTTGGAAAATACGATTATGAACACCAACTCCAGGATGATAAAGCCGCACAAGATCAGCCAGTCACGCGGCGCGGCGTCCCTTTTCAAAACAAAGAAAACAGCACAGACCGGCAGCACCAAAAACACCGACATGTGAACGCTGATACCGAGCATGGCCAGGTAGAAAATCAGGATCAAGGTCCTTGATGCGGCCATTGTTCCGCGTTCCTCGAAGTAGCGCAAGGTCAACCAGACAATCCCCACCGACAGAGCCAGCGCCAGTCCGTACACCTCCGCCTCCACCGAATTGGCCCAGTTGGTGCGCGAGAAGGCCACGAAAAACCCGCCGGCGACACCTCCGATGTAGGCGATAATCCGATTCAACCGTGACGAGCGCTCCTCGGGCGAGAAAAAGTAGCCGACCAGGCGCACTGTCAGCAGGTAGGAGAGCATAGCCGTCGCCGCTGATGAGATCACCGAAAGGTAGTTTATGCGGTAAGAGATATCTTCCACGAACGGGATGAGCGCGGCCAGTCGTCCCAAAATGACAAACAGTGGCGTGCCGGGTGGGTGCGGAATACCGAGGCTGTAGGCGCAGGCGATAAATTCGCCGCAGTCCCAGAACGAAAAACCCCGCTGGACGGTAAGTGCATAAACTACAAACGAAACGACAAAGACAAAACCGGCCAGTACAGCATTGGTCCGGTCGAATTTCGGGCTGCCGGCAGCGTTGCTTACGATCAAATCATCCTCCTAAAGTCGTTGTCTCTTATACCGATAATCCAAAAAGAGGCCTCGGATTTTCGGGCCAACAGGCCTCAAATATAATGATAGTAAGGTAAATAACAACAGATTATTTCAGTCGCTTTGCGGGCGGCCATTGACCTGGAGGTTCGATATGTTTGTTTGGTGTGCCATTCTCTTTATCCTGGGCATTCTTGCCTTCGCCGATGCTATTTTCAACATGGGTGAAGTTTTCCGCCGCGCCAACTCGATCGTGTTTCTTCTGATCTCATTGGGACTTCTGATTCGCACCTCTACCAAGAAGAAACTCGGTCGGTGGGAAGATCGCGAAAACAAAGTCTACGATCTGGAACGACGAGTGCGACAACTCGAGGCCGAGAAGGAAAGACAACCGGACTTCTAACAGTTGCCAGGTCGGTCAGCAGACCGGGTCAGCCTTGAGATGGTGGGCAAGCGCGCGCGCTCAGGGATCGAACTGATCGCCGCCGTGTCCGCGCCCACGTCAATGGCCATCGACGTCGCCCAGGGCTGC
>DAOVOW010000196.1 GCA_030629485.1 bacterium | reverse complement strand
TGACTGCACCGCGAATCACACCTACTATGGAGCTTGTAGAAAAGCCCGTGCTGCCGTCATTGCGAGGAGTGGAGACACTTGTGTCGAAGCGACGCGGCAATCTCGTCCGGTTAGTGGTGTCGGGCGTCTCTGCCCGACACACGCATTGCCTAAAGGTAGCGGCCGTCAGGCCGAGACGCCTGACGGCACGTGCATTGAGATTGCCGCACTCTCCGCCCATGGAAGCCACTTGTGGCCGGATCGCTCGTAATGGCGATAGTAGGACCTTTCTTGACAAGCTGATAGCAGGAATGATTCACGACTCAGCGGGAATCGGGGCCAGGATCATTGCATGAAATGGGAAAACGGCGAATTTTGGATTACTGACGATAATGAGGCGACCGATATCGATTTTGTCTGGCGGTCGCTTGATACTACTTACTGGGCGAAGGGACGACCACGAGATGTGGTCGAGAAATCAGTGCGCAATTCGGTACTGTTGTCTCTGTTCAAGAATGACCAACCGGTTAGGTTCACACGAATCGTTGGGGATAACTCAACGTTTGCATGGATATGCGATGTCTACGTTCATCCGGATTTCCGAGGCCGTGGGCTGGGCAAGTGGATGATGGAGTGCTGCCTTGCGCATCCGATCTGCAAAGTCCACATCAACCTGTTGGCCACCAGGGACGCGCATGGCTTGTATGAAAAGTATGCCTTCGTACGCAACGAATCCATGATGCGGCGCGGTGACCAGGAGTAACCGGTGGAGTGGTACCTCTACCCCGCTGTGATCGCCGCCGGATTTGTTGCCGGGTTCATCAACACCCTGGCCGGGAGCGGATCACTGGTAACGCTACCACTCTTGATTTTCATCGGCCTGCCGGCCACGGTCGCCAACGGCACCAACCGAGTAGCCATCCTGCTGCAAAACGTGGTGGCGGTGCGAGGCTTTCGTCGGGAGAAAATGCTTAGCCTGAAACAGGGACTTTGGCTGGCCGCACCGGCTGTAGTTGGAGCGCTCGTGGGCGCACAGATTGCGGTCGGTCTCGATGAGGCAATTATGCGCCGCACTATCGGCGTACTGATGGTCGTCATGCTGGCGGTCATACTGATTCGGCCGAAACGATGGCTGGAAGGGGAATCCGGCGACACTCTCTCTCGTCCGAGTTGGGGACAGTTCGTCATCTTCTTTGCTATTGGCATCTACGGCGGATTCATTCAGGCCGGCGTAGGGATTTTTCTGCTGGCTGGGCTGGTGCTGAGCGCCGGGTATGATCTGGTTCGTGCCAACGGCGTCAAGGTGCTCATCATACTCTGCTTCACGGTGATAGCGCTGGCCGTATTCGTCCTTAACGATCAGGTGAACTGGACAGTCGGTCTCACCCTGGCCGTAGGGAACATGTCGGGCGCCTGGGTGGCCACGCACACAGCCATTAAACGCGGCGCAGTCTTTGTGCGTTGGTTGCTGATCGGAGTGTTAGTGGTGTCAGCGGTGTTGTTGTTGGGGTTGGGGGATGTAATCGGGCTGTGACTCTTTTGTAGGTCAGGTTCCTTGGAACCTGACGAAGAACAGGCTTGCCTGTCAGGATCACAAGGATCCTGACCTACAAGACTGAGATTGTGCGCCGCGTTTTCAGTAACAGGTGCGTCGAAACCCCTGCGGTTTTGCCACCGCGCGAAGCGCGAGAAACACGGCTTGACCGTGCTACCGCCGCAGTGTGTCGATCAGTTGCTTGTTGTAGTAGTTAATCATATCCTCGCGGCGCAGGACACCGATCACCTTCTTCTCGTCAGAATGCTCTACCACCGGAATCAGTTGCAGGTCACGCAGACCAAACAAGCGATATGCTTCCTCCAGATTATCGTCGGCGAACAGCACCGTCGTTCCCGGACGAACCAAGTCCTGAGCAATCACCAGAAAATCCAGAGAACGTTCGCTCATCACCGACCTGATATCCTGGAATGAGAGAACGCCGCGAAGACGACCGTCATGGTCAGTCACGATGAAATACGATTCATTCGATTGTTGAATATTGCGAAAGATAGTATGGAGTGGTGTCGCGGCGCGCAGAGTTTCGAACTCATGGTCCATGACCTCCGACACACGGTGCGAGCGTAGAACGTTGATGTCCTTGCCGCCACGAATATCGATCCCGCGCCGGGCCAGCTTAACAGTATAGACCGAATGTTCGAACAGCTTGCCGGCCACCAGCGCCGAGAAGACCACCGTCACCATCAAAGGCAGGATGATCCGATAATCGGAGGTCATTTCAAAGATGATCAACAGCGCTGTCATCGGCGCGTGCGTGGCCGCCGCCACCATCCCAGCCATCCCAACCAGAGCATAAGCACCGGGCGAGGCCGTAACATTGGGGAAAATGTGATTCACGCCAAACCCGAAGGCGCCGCCGGCCACCGCACCCATGAAGAGCGACGGCGCAAAGATACCTCCCGAGTTACCGGAACCGAGCGTTAACGATGTGGCCAGGAGTTTCAGGAAGATTAGAATCAGCAGCAGCGAAACACCCAAGTCACCGTGCAGGGTCAAACCAATCGTCTCGTATCCATCGGCCA
This sequence comes from bacterium, assembly GCA_030629485.1. Classification (GTDB taxonomy): domain Bacteria; phylum Zixibacteria; class MSB-5A5; order GN15; family FEB-12; genus JAJRTA01. The sequence continues at coordinate 2,367 of DAOVOW010000196.1, read as the reverse complement.
GCACCTGCGGATAGAAAATGGCGATCCCTCCAAGGAGGAGTCCTCCGACCGCTGGTTTTGTCCAACCGGCGATTTTCAGGCGCTCGAACATATCCTCAAACCATCCGAGCGTACGTGTAAACAGCACACCAGCACCGCCGAGAGTGATACCCATAAGAGTGTACAACGGGATCTCCCACGCCGATACCAGCGAGTAGCTGGGCACTTCAAAGGCCGGGTGATCCCCCATGAAGCTGCGCGTGACAACCGACGCCACCACTGACGAAATGATCACGGGAGAAAAAGTCTTGATCGTGAAGTCGCCAAGGATTATTTCCAGTGAGAATATCACGCCCGCAATCGGCGCGTTGAACACCGCCGAGATACCGGCGGCCGCGCCACAGCCGACCAGGACCTTGACCCGATCGCCGGACATCCGAAACACCTGCCCGATTGAAGACCCGATGGCCGAACCGATTTGCACGATCGGCCCCTCGCGTCCTGCCGACCCCCCGGAACCAATACAGATAGCTGATGCAATCGTCTTGGCGACCGCCACCCGGGCACGAATGATTCCACCCAGACGGGCCACGGCGTTCATCACCTCCGGGACACCGTGCCCCTTGGCTTCAGAGGAAAACTTATAGACGATCGGTCCGACTATCAGCCCACCGACCATTGGAATCAGTGGGAGCCACCACTTGTACCCGCCGCTTCCCACCGCCTCGGTCAGAATTTGATCGGTCAGACCAAAAGCCAGCTTGTTGAAATACTGTATGAGCCAAGTGAAGCCCATGGCGCCAAAGCCGGTGGCCAAACCCACGAACACTGCCAGCAGAATGAGAATATGGGTTCCGTGAAACTGGAACCGATTGGACAGTTTTTCGAGTGTTCTGGAAGCCATAGCTCTGGAATTTATCCAATTCGAAATCGTTCACCAAGTCTTAATTGCACGTTTTTGAGCGCTGGACGGGACCTTCCGCTTAATTGGCTTGACATTAAGCGGGGTGATGCTTAATCTTGGTCCGATCCTCTCTGATGCAAACGAAGAGGACTTATTGGTATGATGACTAAGCGCATAAAAACAGACGCAATTATAATCGGCGGCGGTATCATTGGTGTCGCCACCGCCTTCTATCTGGCTCGCGAGAAGTTCGGTCAGATCATCCTGTTGGAAAAAGAAGTTCTATCGGGTGCGGGCGCAACTTCAAAGGCGGCTGGCGGCATTCGGGCACAGTTTTCCACTAAGGTGAATATCGAAATGTCCATCCTGTCGGAAAAGATCATGATTGGTTTCGAGGAAGAGACCGGACATGAGGCATTGTTCGACCGCGTCGGGTACATGTTCTTGCTCGAAGATGATGACGACGTCGAGCGCTTTCGCACCGACTACAATCTCCAGAAATCCCTGGGGCTCGATGTCCAGCTTCTGAACCCGGAGGATATCAACCGATATGCTCCCCATGTGTCGCTCGACGGTATCCAATTGGCCTCCTATTGCCCCGGCGACGGCCTTGGTGACCCGCACGAGTTCCTGACCGGCTACGAGAAAGGAGCCCGCAAACTTGGCGTCGAATTCGAGTTCGGCTGCGAGGTGACCGGGATCGACACTGACGACAACAAAGTCACCGGCGTAAGAACGAATCGCGGCATCATCAGTTCACCTCTGGTCATAAACTGTGCCGGGCCTCAGGCCGGCATGATCGGGAAAATGGTCGACGTTGAGGTACCCGTACAGCCGGTGCGACGACAGATCGTCACCACCGGCGAACTGGACTTTGTAAAGGCGTCTTTTCCGATGGTGGTCGACGTAAAATCAGGCCTGTACTGTCACAAAGAATCCAGGGGGATGCTGCTGGGTTGGGCCGACAAATCGGTGGAACCGTCGTTCGACGTCTCCGTCGATCCCGACTACACCGACGCTATTTTAGAGAAGGCGCTTCATCGTATTCCGCTTTTGGAACATGCTGAGGTGGCCAACGAGTGGGCGGGACTGTACGAGGTAACGCCCGACCATCATGCTATCATCGGCTGGGAACCGAAGGTGGAGGGGATGTTCCACGTCGTCGGGTTCTCCGGCCACGGCTTCATGCATGCGCCCGCCGCCGGTTTGGTCACGGCTCAGGTTTTGACCGGACAGGAACCATCGGTGAACATCTCGAAACTCTGCCCCACCCGGTTTGCACGGGGCGTCGTCGTTGAGGAAACGAACGTAATCTAACCACCAGCCGCCACACCGGCGGTTGAGCATAGCTGGGAGAAATCACCATGAAACGATTGGTGATCGTTGCTATCTTTGTTCTGTTCGCTGTTGGTGCGCGAGCCCAGGAAGGTTACCCGGCCGACAGCGCTGCCACCGCCGGGTTTGTTCCCTTTGAGACCTTTCAC
>DAOVOW010000133.1 GCA_030629485.1 bacterium | reverse complement strand
TCAGGTCTTGATCCCGTGTCAACGGGATTGTGACCTGACACGTAAGTAATTGTCAGACAAGAGCGGCAGGTCACACAAATCCGCTCGCGCGGATTCGCAAGACCGGCCGCAACTATCTATAGGGACTTTTTCAACAAGCCCATCTGTCCGGGTTTCAATGCAACAGTACATCAAGTGAGAAGCCCGGACGAACGTCCAAGCCACCCAGCCCGCCACCGATCAACTCGTCAACCGCGCAAGCCGCTCGCGAGCGTCGGTGATCAGGTCAAGCTGGATGTCGGCATCGCCCCAGTATTTAAGAAACTCTTGGTAAGCTTCGACAGCGGCGTCAGCATTGCCCAATGCTTCTTCAGCGATTCCGATGTAGTAAAGGCCACGCATATAATATCTGGCCTGAGTGGTTTCATCACTTCCTGTACAGAGCTGCTCTAAATACTTCTTACCCTCTTCGTACCTACCGGAAAGAACCAACAGGCGTCCGATGATCTCCCGATTTTCGGTATTATCCTGGGCATAATTTTCCATCAGAGCCTTGTAGCTACTTATTATTGCTGTTGTATCAGCATTGCCCAAAGCATCCAAAAGATTTTGCACTATATCAGCCAGCCCCCACATTTCTTCCGGCAACCGCGACCGGAGGTTCCGAATACCTTCCTCAAATTCGGACCTTATACTCGGGACAATAGAGTTATCGAGGGTTGCGGAGAGCAGGTAGAAGTCGATTCTCTGAAACTCGTCGGCATATTGATTCGCTTTGGTGTTGTAGTAGAGGGTGGAATCATCCATTTCCAGATAGTGATACCGATTCAAAATTCGGTTATATGCTGCCCAGATTTGACCACTGTCGCCCAGCGCAATCGCTCGGTCCGCGGATTGGAACAGTTCATCCATGCCTGATTTGAAACGACCCGACCAGAAGGCCAAATTACTTCGACGTTGGTAATAAGTGATCATTTTGTAAGGATCATCGCTACTCCGCTTGACTCGTTCTTCAACATAATAGGCAGCGCTGTCGAATTGGCGCTGAAGGATGAACGTAGTTGTTAGTAGATTCAGAGCCGCACTTTCTTGAGGGAATCTAATCAGCAGGTCATGAGCCGCGGCAACCGCCTCATCATGACGAGATTGCGAGTGATAAAGAGTCATCAGACTTTGGTATGGCGCAGGCAACTGTGGATAGTACTGTCTCATCAGCAGGCTGTACTCGATTGCCTTATCGTACTCTTCTTCCATCGAGTGGATAGTAACGTACCAGGTAAGAGCCATCATGAATCTTGAGTCGAGTGCCATAACCGTATCAAGCTGAGCCAGCGCAGCAACTTTGTCTTTCTTGAGATTGTGCAGCAGAAGAGCATAGAAGGAACGCGCTTCTTTGTCGTTGGGATAGTTGGCAACATACGCCTGAATCTTTATCACGCCATCATCGTATTGCCGTTTGAACCACAGATCCTTATGGATATCCAGAAGTGAACGTTCCTTTACCGGCAGTCGATCTTCAAACTGCTGGGCCAGAGCGAAAAACTGCATCGCCTGCTGAGTGCGACCGCGCAACGCATACCCCATGCCGATTCTCATGTACGGAAGGGCAAAGGTGGAGTCTAATCTGATGGCTTCCTCGAAGTGCACGTTCGCTGAGTCATAGAGCGAAAGCCCGAACTTCTCCATACCCAGGATGTATTCTTTGAAGGCCTCAGGTGACGATGACATAACATCGGCGACTTCCTGATCCGATGCCATCACCTCGTGCATGTCCAGCGACAGCGCGATCTTTTGGGTGAGACTGTCTACCAAAATGAACGGATCCTCCCCCACCACTTTCTCGGCCAGGATTATCCTGCCGGAGGTAACATCTTCAAGTCTCGCATCTATTCGGATCTTATCGCCCATCTTATAGAATGCACCGGACAGAACGGTAGCCGCACCGAGCGACCGCGCGGCGGTGACACACTCCTGGTGTGAGTGAACGTCCCCGTGGTCCTTCACCCGGTCCTTAAGACAATCGAGCATGCGGCTGCGGCCGATTATGTTCATCGCGCCGCTTTGCGCCAAGTCGGTCAGCAGGATTTCCGGCAAGCCAGCCTGGAGCCAGTCAAGCTCAGCATCGCCGGTTTTGTTGTCGAAACCGAGAATAGCCAGAGCGTTCGTTTGCACGGGGAGAACCGGTAATCCGGGAATGCGAATGGTCCCATCCTCACTCAACAACCCTTGGTCGGCCAGCGCGCGGGTGATGTTTTCGCCGAGGTGTTCCAGATTGGCCAGAGCGTCCTCAGGACTGGATGCATCTTCATCCCCTCCCATGAAAGCCACTACCGCTACGATCAACGCCACGGCCGCGATAGTGACCAGAGCTTTTGTCCACCCGAGCTTCAGAACATTAACCTTGGACTTCGCCCTCAACTCGTCGCTGGTGAACGAGGTGGTGTCGGAAATGCCACTATCGTACTGCCGTCGGAGGCTGCGCAGGTCCACGACCAGGTCTCGCGTATCCTGATAACGGTCATTGGGATCTTTTTGCAGGCATTTGTCGACGATGCGCTCCAGTTCGGCCGGGATTCTCTCGTTCCTTTGTCGCATCGGAGTGTGCCGACCTTCGAGAATCTTGGCCAAAATGGACACCTTATCGGTAGCTTCAAAGGCGGCCTGGCCGGTGAACATCCGGTACACCAGCACGCCGAAGGAGAAGATGTCGGAGCGGGTATCGAGAGGACCGCCGCGCGCCTGTTCGGGCGACATGTAGCTAACCGTGCCCAGAATTCGTCCGTCCTGGGTCAGTTCATTGGAGATGGTGTTGGTGACGTCGCCGTCTTCTTGACCGAATACGACATCCAGCGGTTTGGCCAGGCCGAAATCGAGGATTTTGACCTCGCCGCTGTCATCGATCTTAATATTATCGGGCTTAATGTCGCGGTGGACGATGTTGAGCTTGTGCGCTGCGGCCAGTCCGGCGGCGATGCGTTCGGTCAGGTGCAAGAGTTCATTCGTCCCGGGCGTCCGGGTTCGCAGGTAGTCGGTGAGTGTATGCCCGGTGATGTTCTCCATTACGATATAGCTCAAGTCGCGACCGCTCTTCTCATCCCGGGCGGTATCCATGTCGTAAATGGCCATGACATTGGCATGCGAAATCTTTGCTGCTGTTTTGGCTTCGCGGACAAAGCGCTGCAGACGCTCAGGATCGTCGAAGAACTCGGGTAGCAGTATCTTTAGCGCCACCTGCCGCCCCAGTTTCTGATCCTCAGCGAGGTAGACCTCGCCCATGCCGCCTTCGCCGAGCTTACGGGTTATTTCGAAACGTGCGAATTGCCGACCCGGTTCAAACATTACGCCTCCACCCTTTTTGCTGTTAGTATGGTTATGTCGTCAGAGCGGGGCGCGTCGCCCATGAAGGCGTTGACATCCTTCATGAGGCAATCTACAATCTCACTGCTACTCTTATCTCTGGCATTAATGACCATCTGCTCTGTCCGTTGTTCGCCGTATTGCTCGTCATTCCGTTCAGCCTCGGTCACGCCGTCGGAAAAAACGAAAATTAAATCACCCGGCGCCAGTTCAATTGTTTGCCGCACCCAGTCGGCGCCGTCAAAAGCGCCGATCATAATGCCCGAGGCTTCGAGACTCTGATGTGTCCCGTCGGCTTTCACCAGTAATGGAGCGTTGTGTCCGGCATTGATGTACTCAACCGTGGCGCCGTCTGGGTCGATCAAGCCAACGAACAAGGTGGCGAAATCACCGGGATCGCTGTACTTGAGAAGTTGTTCCGATACCCGTTGTACCGCCATCATTAGATCGAACCGTTTGGACTCATAGAGAATCCGAAACGAAGCAAGAATGTTCGACATCAACAGCGCCGCGCCCATTCCTTTGCCAGAGACATCAGCTACCATAAACAACAACCGACCATCGGGGAGTCTCTTGAAGTCATACAGATCACCACCGACGGAGCGTGACTGTTCCTGGAAAGCACATATATCCCAACCGTCGATCTGGGGTGGACACTCCACCAGTAACTTCCTCTGAATCGCGGAAGCCCGGCGCAACTCGGCCTCGATGACGTGCTTCTCCTCACGTTCGGCCAGGAGGGTGTAGTTCAAAAGCCGTGAGGCGATGATGTTGCCGAAGGTGGCCAACACGCGCAGATGATAACTGTCATAGCGGTGCCCTGGATTGGTCGTGTCGGCATAGAGAATCCCCAGGACCTTGCCTTCATCGAACAATGGTACGGCAATGGCCGATTTCAACTGTGACATGATGATCGACTGCTGGGCGGCGAATCGAGGATCGTCAAGAGGGTCGGTGATCAGTATGGAGTTCTTGTTGGTTACAATCTCGTTGACGATAGTGCGCGACAGCGTGAAAGCACCCGGATCCCGGCCACTCGGTAATAAACTGGCGGCCGTGTAGACCTCACTCTGATCTTCGGACACAAACAGCACGGCCAACCGTTCGGCTGGGATAGTGGAGGAAATCAACCCCAGGGAACGCTTGAGCATTGCTTCTTTCGGTTCGTGAAGCGCCAGCATCTTGGCCATCTCAAACAAGGTGGACAACAGTTCGGGCTGGTCGGTAGCTTTTGTCGGCAGTGGCTGGAGGGCCTCATTGATGGAGAGGAAGACGGAATTCTGCGGGTCGTGGTCGGAAAGCCGGGCTGTAGTCCGTTCGACGGATTCATTTTCGGCATTCTCGGTGTCGGCGAGTTTGAATTCCGTGGATCCGAATGCGATTGCGTCCCGGAGTTTCAACTGCATGCGTTCAGTGATTACCACGCCGTTGACCTGAGTGCCGTTGTAACTGCCCAGGTCTGCCAGGTAACAGACGTCCCCACTATCGTCAACCTCTATCTCGGCGTGGAGCCGGGACACCGTGTTGTCCCAAATGGAACAATCACAGTCGGGGCTGCGCCCAATACTGTGTCGTCCAGGCATCAAGGGCCAGGAATAGAAACGTCTACCGTCGGTGCCAACTAGTTTGAGCATAGAGTCAAGTGATCCATTTTTTATTATATCTACGCTATCGAGCTAGTTCATGTTATTACGACAAAGTAAGGTGGTCGGCAGTCACGGACAAGTGGATTCCTGTGCAAGGTCATGTCACTTGAACTGAGATTGGCGGTCTTGTGTTCGTGTGCCGATGCGACAGGCTTCTGATAGTTCCGGCGGCTCTGCCCACAGCGGGCCCGAAGCCTCGGGGATGACGAAATTCGTACTTTTAACATTGACTTTTCGAAAGGCCATAGTTATTATTACATGGTAACTTTTATTGGTCGGAATGTGTTATTGTGGCATACACTGATTGGTGCCTGGAAACCTGTGGCAGCAACGTGTGTTCGGTGGTGGAGTCTATCAACCTTGCTGGATGCACGGCCGGTCGGTGGGCAGGGCTATAGTTGGGAAACCGTGGACGCGTCAGGTGGACCCGGCGAGTCGACCGACTGATGGGTCGTGTGACGCGGGAGGATTCGGAGTGTACGATATCGCAAGGTCTCAGTCTTTTCTGATAACAAGGGTTCTGTTGATACTGGTTATACCGGCCTTGTCGATTGTTGGGTTGGCATCGTCGGTTTCATCGCAGGCGGGCGTCGGAGGCGTGATAACTGCCGAACCACTATTCACAGCCGGCACGTTCAATAGTGTCACAATAAATCCAGGCGCGATTCCTGGTGCCGATATTTACGAAGTCTGCTATTTCGATTTGGCTGATACCGATATCAACGGCTGCGTTGCGTTGAATCCGGCGGGATGGGACGTACTAGCGGCAGACCTCGAGGATCTGGTCGAGGGTCTGGTCGAGGGTCGCATCTACGGCTGTTTTATCCGGGCTCACTATGACCAGAGCGGCGAGACGGCTTGCAGCGACACCGTGTTTTCGACCTGGGAAGCCTTGTCGCACGACATAGTGATCACGAACAGCGCCCCAAAAGCACTGGGTACAGACGACGATGCGGCTGGCGCCCAGACCGGCACACGTGCCCATAACTATCCTAATCCGTTCAACCCCAAAGAGGAAGACACCAGAATCGTCTTCGAGTCGGATCGCAACGGGAGCATCACGATGTTGATATATGATCTCTTTGGACATTTGGTGTACGAGAAGACCGATGCTGAT
>DAOVOW010000039.1 GCA_030629485.1 bacterium | reverse complement strand
GGTTGTACAGGTAACCGATCGAGAAGTTGATATCGCCAGGACCGTCGGCGCCGAGGGTCAACTCAGTGCTGCCCATGGAGCCGGCTGGCTGGGTGCCGAAGTCGATCGCCGCCGGAGCGATCGTCAGCAGCGAAGGAGCGTAACCAACCACGTGCAGTGTATACGGACCAACCGCGTCGTTACCCGGATCTTTCAGCACCGGGTAGTAGTAGGTACCGGCGGGAAGTTCTGCCCAGGTCATGGTCACGTTACCGTCACCGCAGTCGCTGAAGTTATAGGAAGCCGCAAACGTGAAGTCGGTACACGGGCAGCCAATAGCCAGGTTCAACCAGGCGTTGCCCCAGGCCGGCGAGTTGGTGCAGTAGTCAAGAGTGACATCCATCTGCGTCGGCAGGGTGATGGCATGCCAGGTGTGACCGCCGCCGAAGAACCCGCACTGGTGGGTAGCGCAGGTGTTGTCGCCGGTAAACGTCTCGACAGCACCGTGAATCAGAGTAACCGGCGTCACGTCCTCACAGTTATCGTTCTCGGGGGGAGGACAATAGACGACGTCGATATTCAGGATACCGTCACCGGTGCTGCTGCTGTAGCCACCCACTTCGACAAGATAGGTGTTGCCGGATACGAACGGCAGATCAGTCAGTTCAGACTGCAAACCGCAAGCGTCGTCGTTACAGCCCATCATCACGTCGGTGTACGGATCAACGCCGTCATAGACGGCCAGCTTGGTGTCGTAGCTGGAGCCACACAGGCTAACCACAGCGAGACCGGATTCGGTCGCGGTGTAGCAGTACCAGATGTTCGGACTGGACATACAGTCACCAGGACCATCCGGGGTGTAGCCGTTCGTAGTGTACGCCAGGTCTACTACATCACCACTGATTTCAATACAGTTCTCCCAACTGTCACCCTCTTCCTCACCGCCAAATGGTGAGATAGTCAGGGTGAACTCCGGAATGCAGTCAGGTGACGGCCAGGTGTCAACCATGATCCAGTAGTAACCCGCCGTCAGGGTCACGTTCATTATGGAGAGATCGCCGCTGGAAGCGGTGGCCTTGTACATACAAGTTTCATCGATATCCGGGCATTCATCGTCGATCGACATACCCTTCCACGTAGAAGACGAACTCAATACGAAGTTGACCGTGATCTCCTCACCGACGTCGAGCATGTAGATCATGTCTTCGCCGCCGTCGTACGAACCCAGACAGGTCTGGTCGTAGTCATCGATACGACCACAGGTGGTGTTGACGTTGATGAACTCGTCGTTATCGGGGCCTTCGACCATATCATCCGGCAGCTTGACCACAAACGGATCACTACAGTCGTTGCCCGCGCCAAACTCCTCACCCTCTTCGATAATCAGATCGAAGGACGGGATGCAGTCAGGCGACGGCCAGGTGTCGACCATAATCCAATAAGTGCCGGCCGCCAAATCCACATTCAGCATGGTGTGCGGACCGCCGCTGTAACCCATGGTACTCGTGGCGATACAAGATTCATCAGTATCCGGACACTCATCATCGATAGAAATGCCGGTGTAGTTGACGTCCGGATCAAGTGTGATGTTCAGAAGCAGATCCTCGGTCAGGGTCAGTTCCATGATGAAGTCTTCACCGCCATCATAGTAACCCAGGCAGGTGTTGTTATAGAGATCACCCATACCACAGGTGGTCAGACCCGCCTCGGTATACGGCAGGTCGCCGGAACCGAGACTCAACAGGAACGGATCAGCACAGGAGCCGCCCGGAGGCAGCGGGGGGCTCTCCTCGAGCGTGATGTCGAATGAGAAGTCCATACCAACCTTGAGGGGGCCGTCGTCAGCCAGGACCGGCAACAGATAGGTAGCCGGGCCGGGGAGACGATCCCAGCTCATGTCTGGATTGGTGTGGCCGTCGCCACAGTCATTGAAAGCATAGGAGTTGGCAATGATGTAGGCATTACAGTCCAGAGGCAGAACCGCTTCATAAAGGACGATACCGACGGTGTAAATGTCACCGGGGGTGCCACAGTAGTTGAGATAAACGTCGTTCTCAGCATGGGGAGCTTCGAACACATACCAGACAGCGTTCCAGTCCAGCACGCCGGGGCAATCGATAGTGGCCGCAGCGGTGGAACCGGTAACAGTTTCCGGCGGGAAGATCTCAATAGCGTTTTCGGGGTCATCATTCGGCGGAACAGACGGGCACGGATGGTCGGTGCAGTTCAGGAATTCATCCCAATGACCACTGAGCGCATCACACTCAGCCTCTGTGTTGTCGGCGCAGTCAAGGAAGTCCGGGCCATAACAGCAACGACCTACCGGCGGAGCGGCGTCGTTGATGGACATAGCATCGAACGACCCCTGCGCACCATCATAACCCTGGTACACCAGCGCGAATTTGAACGTGGACGAATTACCCAGACTGATCTGACCGGTGTACCATTCCCAAGAGGTGAAGACATCGGTAGGCTCAGTCCATGCCTGGGTCCAGTTAGCGCCGTCGTCGTCGCTGACCATGATAAATATATCGTAGTTGTCGTAGGGATCGACACCCCAGTAGTAACTCATCGCCCACGCGAAGTCCAGAACCCAGGGACCACCGGTGCTCAGATCGATGGTCGGGCTGATAAGCCACTCGTCCTGAGGGCCAGTGTAGTCCTCATCGTATAAGCAGGTGGCGTTACCGGTACCTTCATAAGGACTGTAATCAGTATACTCCCACGTGAAGGCGTTGTTTACGATCGTAGTCCAGCCAGTAGGCGGGACTTCGGTGTTGAAGCCTTCGAAGAACAACTCAGTCATGGGGTGCATGTACTGAATGCCCTCGGCCTGAAACGGAGTCGAGCGCAAGTTCAGTTCGAACCTGTGCTGTGTGGCTTCCGCCAGCCGCTCAGCTTCTTTTTGGTCGATGAGTGACTGGTCCGGGATCACATCTTCTTCAGGATCCTGATGCACCGGGGCCAGTTGTTCTTTCAGGTCCCAGTTTGCGCCGTCACCTTCGGGGAGGGGCTGGATCGGCACCGGGGTATCGCTACCGATAACCACCAAGCCGAAACCCATCACCAAGGCGGACACAGCCAGGACCTTGAACATTGTTGAAAGTTTTAGCATGTAATAACCTCTCTGCAGTAGTGCAGTAAGTTTGTGATTAGTGCTAGTTACTCGTAACGTGGTATCTGCTGATAAGTGATTCTGTTACTCTTCAGAACAGTTCCCGCTCGACGTCAGCAAGCATCGACCGGAATAGGATTACCTCATACGTCTCTCCTTCGATTTGATTAAGTTGGTGGGTTCTTACAGCACGAATATCTCAATATGCAATTCCTCAGGTTTGGCCGCCTGACGTCGGTGCACATCCAATGAACACCCCTGCGTCGTTTACCGATCGCCGGGCAACTTTAGAGACTCGTATCCTGATATTCTATCCTAAGTTAAAGCCGTTTTGCCTTGAAGTCAAGGGGTTTTTTGCACCTCTTGGGGAAATGTTGCCGACCCGTGGTGTCCATAAAGTGGCGGCCGGATTGTCCGAAAGCGGCAGCAGGCTGAACTAAGACGAATGAGAAACTACGGCTATGATCCACTCGGGTTGTCCACAGCCGTAGGCAACATCAGTGGAAGAGACCGGCAGGATTATGCGCCCCCACACTAACAACTACCAGGGCAATCAATTAGCTCGCAACTCAACAACCCAGCGACGAAGCGCTCACCATTCGTGATATCTCCGATCCCAAAACGCTCACGCAGTAGATTCTGCGAGTCTGGGAATTTGAACCATGACCCCGGTGTGATTGATCGCCCCATCAAGATCGCCCAAAACAGGATATTACGGTCTGATGCGCCTGCCGGTTGCTGCTGAAAAGAGCAGAATATCCTCCGCCGCTATTGAGAAGCCCAGGGTTTGGCCGATCGGTAGCTGGCTTTTACAGCCGGAGACCGTCAGGCGGCGATCTTGCCAACCCAGGGTTACGACGTAGTAGTTTCCCAGGTACTCACAGCCGATTACCTCTCCCCGGAGGCCTTCGGATTCGTTCAGATGGATCGCTTCCGGTCTGATCCCCACGATTACCGGGCCGGAGTCCTGAAGCTCCGCGCTAATGGAGTGCTCGCATGCGAACATATCACCGGCTGTCTTGATGTTCTCACAACTGATCACGTTCAATCGCGGTTGGCCAATAAACTCTGCGACCTTCAGGCAGTCCGGATTACGGTATAGTTGCTCCGGTGTACCTACTTGCAGCAGGCGACCCTCATGCAGGATAGCTATCCGGTCAGCCATGGTTAGAGCTTCGATCTGATCGTGAGTGACGTAGACGGTCGTAACGTTCAGTTCCTTTTGCAGTCTGACAATGTCCCGACGCATCCTGGCCCGCAGGTCGGCGTCGAGATTAGACAGCGGTTCATCAAGAAGAAAGATGTTTGGCTCTCGGATAATAGCGCGTCCCAGGGCCACTCGTTGGCGCTGGCCGCCGGAGAGGGCGCTTGGTCTTTCCTGCATACGATCCCCCAGCCCGAGCATCTGCGCCGTCTCCCGGACCCGTCGGCGAATTTCACCCCTGGCCACGCCGGCCACTTTGAGTGGAAAGGCGAGGTTCTTCTCTACCGTCAGGTGCGGGTATAGAGCGTAGTTCTGGAAGACCATAGCGACTTGTCGATCCCTAGGGCGCATTTGGTCGATGCGCATCTCACCCAGGAATATCTGTCCCCGGTCCATTGTCTCCAACCCGGCAATCAAACGGAGAATGGTCGTCTTGCCGCACCCGGACGGCCCCAGCAGCACCAACAATTCGCCGTCGGCCAGGCTCAGTGAAACATTTTCAAGCACTTTGGTGGCGCCAAAACTCTTACTGACATTTTTCAGAATCAGTTCAGGCATCGCAATTGTCCGCCGCTATTGTTCCCTCCATGATCTTGAAGATCCGTCCCCGCCGCCTCAATAATTCCGGCGGTGATAGGGCAGTGGTAATAAAAAGTTGGCCGAAATCAGCAAAAGCTTCCACCAGGGCTGCCGCCCGCTTCTGGTCAAGCTCCGCAAAGACTTCGTCCAGGAGCAGTATAGGCGTCTCCTCACGATATTCCCTTAAGAGCTGATATACGGCAAGCTTCAGTGCGATAGCAATCGAGCGCCATTGGCCTTGAGACCCATGGCTTCGCGCCGGGAGACCTCCAACGGCGAAGTAGATATCGTCACGATGTGGTCCCACCACGGCGGTTTTCATCGCGGTCTCCCGCCGGCGCACCTCATTCAGACGGCTTTCCATATTTGCGGCGATGTCCTTGAGGTCGAGGCGCTTCTGATCGAAGCTAACCGATGGTTGGTATTGTATGGTCAACTTCTCACCATCGGACAACTGCTTGTAATACTGGCTCGCTACCAAACTCAACCGGTTCAAGAACGAACACCTTTCCCTGATGATGAGACTTCCCAGTTCAACTAAGATGGAGTCAAAAGGAGTGCCGTCTCGCTCGGCTCTCAGGGCAGCATTTTTCTGTGCCAGGGCTCGCTGATAATTGCTAAGATTCGCCAGGTAGCTCTTTGTCAACTGGCTGATGTAAATATCAAGAAAACTACGCCGTTGCGAGGGTGATCCGCCTATGATGGTACTATCTTCCGGTCCGGCCGAAGCCAAGCTGATATGATCGTAGAGTTCCGATAGACGAGCCGATAAGCCGTCGATGGTCAGTTTCTTGCGACCACCACGTTGGTAGCCGGTGGCAAGGTCAAACGTCTCCTTCTCGCTCGCAAGCCGCCCCTCCAGTCGGTAGACATCACACTTGTGATTCAGCAAGACTAGGTCGCCGGCGCCTCTCTGAGAACGACCGAGACAGAGGACGTGTATTGCTTCCAGAAGATTGGTTTTACCTGAACCATTATCACCGACGATAATATTCACCCCCTTGGTAAACTCGACGTTGAGCGAAGAGAGATTTCGAAAACAACTAACCGAAAGCGACTTGATATACATAGTCGGCATTGCCGACCGTCTCAGCCGGCTACAGTTAACAGCATCTCAATTGCCTTACTCGGCCAGACGCAGCGGCATAACCAAACAGAGATAATCGTCGCGTGGCACAGAAGGCGCGTATACTACACCCGCCGCTACCGGCGTAGAAAGTTCGAAGATAACTTCGTCGCCATCCAGCTTGCTGAGTATCTCATTAACATAGTTGGCATTGTAGCCCATCTCTATGTCTTCACCGCTGTAGTCACACTCTAATTCCTCTACTCCCTCACCACCCACATCGGCGTTTGTGCTTGAGAGTGTCAGCCGACCTGACTTGGCTGCGAACTTCACTTGGTGGGTCAATACGTTTGAAAGAATAGACACCCGACGCACAGCTCCGGCCAAATCCTCTCTTGAGACAATCAGTTTCTTATCATTAGCGGCAGGAATAACCTGCTCGAAATTAGGATAGGGACCTTCAATGAGTCGTGACGTCAGGATTATATCACTAAGATTAAAGATAATATTGTTCTCACCAAAGATGATTCCCACTTCCTGGTCTTCACTGCTGAAAAATCGTGGAATTAGATTCAGCACTTTCGGTGGAATAATGACATCCTCATTGAGTCCCTGCAACTTATCGTTCTTAATCGCCATACGGGCTAACCGGTGTCCGTCGGTGGCCACCATCTGCATCCGCTCCCCTTTAGTCTGCCAAAGAACACCATTGAGAGCCGGCCGGGTTTCATCATCCGAACCAGATCACTGCCGCTAATCCTGATCTCTTTCTTTGTGTTTATGGCTGGGAGTTTCGGAAAGTCATCCGCCGCAACAGTTGCAATTTTGTAGGAACCATTCGGTATTTTGATTTCCATACGCGACCCGGTGGTCTCAAACACAATCTCCGACTCAGGCACTTCCTTAATTATATCAAACAGGATTTTGGCTGGCAGCGATGTTGACCCCTTTCGACCCACCTTAGCTTCCAGTGATGCCGTGATCGAAACATCGAGGTCTGTGGCGGATATCTTGAGCTTATTCTCCAGCGCCTCAATCAAAACGTTGGTTAGAATTGGCAGGGTTGATTTACTTGGCACCACTTGCAGAATATGCTGTAGATAGTTAGTCAGCCGCGATTTGGGTAGCGAAAACTTCATTTCATGTATCTCCGTTAGGTTATCCTCAACACTATCTATATTTAGATATGGTATATCTCAAGTAAATAGTAATAATAGGATGTGTGAAAATGTGAAAATCTATCAATTAATTACTTCAAAGACTGTATTTTCACTCAAAGACAGTAACTTCCTCCAGTGCTGATTTATCCCCAAACTACTGCCATTTTTTCCACAAGACAACACCTTTTCCACTTCTCAGCCAAGCTTATTTACAATCCACAATCTATCCATACTACTTTCCACTGTCTATCAATACAGCAATGAAGCTGAGATTTGATCAATCCGTTCACGAAAACTTGGCTCAACAGCCATCTTTTTGGATATCATATCGCAAGCATGAATAACTGTGGAATGGTCGCGTCCACCGAACTCCCCACCAATCACCTTCAGTGAACTACTAGTAAGGGAACGGGAAAGATACATAGCTACTTGTCTTGCTAAAGCGATATGCGACGTCTTTTTCTTTGCCTTCATCATTGCTGTTTCTATATCGAAATGCTCAGCAGTAGTTTTCTGAATAGCTGCAATAGTGACTTGTTTTTTCTGATTACTGAAGGAGTCAGACAACAGTTTACGCGCTAGATTGATATCGACGGTGGACTGTTTGAGCGATGCATAAGCCAGCAGTCTGATCAAGGCACCCTCAAGTTCCCGAATGTTGCTGGTGACACGATCAGCCATAAAGCGAATGACATCATCAGGAAGCTCTATCCCCTCCGATTCCAACTTCTTGTAGAGAATAGCCATACGATTCTCAAGGTCGGGTGCCTGGAGGTCGCAGACCAGACCCCAGGAAAAGCGAGACAACAAGCGCTCCTCAAGGTCCTTGATCTCTCGAGGCGGCCGATCCGAAGTTAATACAATCTGTTTGCCGTAATGGTACAGGGAATTGAAAGTATGAAAAAACTGCTCCTGGGTTGATTCTTTGCCGGTCAAGAACTGAATATCGTCGATTAATAAGGCATCAACATTACGATACATCCGAGTGAATTGGGAGACAGACCCCTCGGAGATCGAGGTGATAAAATCCGATGTAAACTCTTCCGAAGTCGCATAGACCACCCGCTTATTGGGAAACTGTTCCTGAATGCGATGACCGATCGACTGAAGGATGTGTGTCTTGCCCAACCCAGTGCCGCCGTATATAAAGAGCGGGTTGTAGCGCGTGGTGCCGGGTGCGTCCGCTACGGCCATTGAGGCGGCGCAGGCCATCTCGTTAAAGTCACCCACCACCAGTGATTTGAAGCGATACCGATTCGACAAATGTGGTGAATCCTCATCCGAATTGTTGCGCTCCGATCTCACCGCTACTTCCGGCTTGTCGAATTCGATGGCCACCTGAGGTTCAGCTTCCATCTGTTCATGGATCTGATAGTGGACCACGTACTGTTTCCCCAGAACTTCAAGAAACGCCTCGTTGATTAATGCGCTGAAATGGCTGTTGATCCAGTCAGCCACAAACTGGTTAGGAACACCGAGCACGAATTCATCGTCACCGTCCGGTGAGCCTACAGTAGGTTTCAACCAGGTGTTGTACGACTGCTCATTAACGCGCTGAAACATATACTGTAGACAGTTTCGCCATTGACTTGAGTTAGTTACCTCTGTTTGCATACAGTTATCCTCTCCCCTTATTATCCACATCGAATGCTGTTACTAATCGTATTTGGCTGTTCTCATTAGTCGGCCGCTGCCACATTGCGCGCCAGGATATCAACACTATTGTCCACATCTTCAACTCCATAAGCGTCCATTAAGTGTGTGTGGCACAACAGATAGGTCGCAAAGCAGGAGAGTTACCAACAAGTTATCGACAATTGATGATTTACCGATGTTCATGTGTGTATTTACGGAGAGCAACAGCCTTCGTCAAGCGGAGGCTGTCGATAAATTGAGAGATTCTTGAAGTGGCTGTTTGCGAGCGCCTTACAAAACCACTGGTCGCTGCCCAAAAAGCGACACTTAACAGATACGCTTGACGGTTGAAAATGTCGGAGCGTTAAACGGTCTTTGCAGCACGAGGTTATCGCACCTTCGTATTGTCCACAGCGCGCGCGAGCTCTGCGAACAGTTCCACTTGCTCCGGCGTACCATCGCTGGCTACGGGATGGCCGCTATCGGCGCCTTCACGCATTGAGGTCATCAGAGGGATCTCACCGTAGAAGGAGACGCCGAGTTTGTCGGCCAGCTTCTTGCCGCCATCCTTGCCAAAAATATATTCACGAACGCCGTTGGCTTCGAAATAAGACATGTTCTCAATAACACCGAGCACCTTTAAGTTGGTCTTCTCGGCCATTTTAGCTACTCGCCCGGCCACATTGGTAGCGGTTGTCTGCGGGGTGGTGACCACCAGCATCTCGGCCGCCGGTATCGCCTGAGCGATAGTAAGCGAGACGTCACCGGTACCGGGGGGCAAATCCAGAAAGAGGTAGTCGAGATCGTCCCACATGACATCGTGGATAAACTGATTGATCGCTTTGTGAAGAAGCGGACCACGCCAGACTACCGGTTCATCCTCCTTGATGAAGAACCCAATAGAGACCACTTGTATATTATCCCCTGTGCGCAGAGGCACGATCTTGTCGTCGATCATGGTAGGCTGCCCGCTAACACCAATCATGTGAGGGATCGAGAAGCCGTACACGTCGGCATCCAAAATACCCACCTTACGTCCCATTTTGGCCATGGCTACAGCTAAATTGGTGGTAACGGTAGACTTGCCAACACCCCCTTTACCGGATGATACGGCGATGAATCGTTTGGCGTAGGTAACCGGCGGTGTCGCCTGGGCCGGCCGAGGGTCACCGAAACCAAGTTTCTTGCGCAGGTTACGACGCTGTTCGTCATTCATAACAGTGAACTCAACCTTGACCGAGTCGGCGCCTGGAAGCGCCCCTACCCCGGCTACCACATCGCTTGAAATCTTATCTTTCATCGGGCAGGTAGGAACAGTCAATGAGATACCAATGGTTACATCGCTGCCTTTGATATCAATCGACTTGATCATTCCCAGGTCTGTTAGCGGCTTCTTCAGTTCCGGATCGTCTATCGTATCCAGGACTTTTGTTACGGCATCTTTGGTAAGCATAACGGCCTCATCCTCACTTGTACTGTTCTTCATCGCTACACAGGAACGGGTCGGCGGACCCGGTTTCCATACGGGCGGAATATACGTCATTCTCTACGGAATTAAAGCGGATTGTGCATATTTTGTTCCCGAGGGGGCTACATTGGCCAGTGGGCCGGCGCCGGTGGCGTGCGTATGAACCACGGCCGGAGTCGT
>DAOVOW010000224.1 GCA_030629485.1 bacterium | reverse complement strand
TGATATCATCAGTTCGGCTTCGGTTCTCCCAGCCTTTCATGATCATGTCGGAAGCCTCGCTGAGGGTCTTGCCGGCTTTCATGATGCCCGCGTAGGTGGCGGCCTGCTGCGCCATGCAGTTGTTGACATATGTCCGGTTTATCGAGAAACTGCCGAGCGACGCGATGAGCGTCTTCTCAATGTTCCGGAACTCTTTCCGGGGCGCCGTGACACCAAGGATATTCATTCCATAGGCAATGCCGGACCCGGGACTGCCGGTCATTGGCATCACGACCGCAACGGTAACGAGAAACAGACCCTCTCCCAGGCGTCCGTCCTTTGAGAACAGCGCCCGGATCAGTTCCGTACTGCCGCCGGTGATCGGGCAGGCCTGCGGTGTGGCCGAGATGACCTCAAGGTCCTGCAGCTTTGGACACTGCGGCATGAAAGACCGAGCCACGTCGGTGCCGGCAATAAGATGAAACTGCTGCAGGAAGTTGGAGGGAGTGAGCGGGTCTACGACCGGCATTTCAATCCACGCAATCGGATACCCCCCCATGTTCATGTACTGGTAATCGAGCTGCTTCTGATACTCGGAAACGTATACCGGCCCGACCTCTCCGAAACTGAACACTTGTCGCAAAGGCTCTGATGGATCTCGAATCACGAAGGCAAAATCCGCGCAAGCGCCGGCAGTGATGACATCCCATCCCTTTGGTTTGTCGATCGAGAAATGGCCGCCCCCGTGTTTCTCCAATACCGGACCAGCCGCAGAAACAGTCTGTAAACCCGACGAAAGAACCAGCCCCCAGACCAGGATGGTGCCGACTATCTGCCTTAACCACGTTTTACCCATTGTGAAGCTCCTTTTATTGATATAGCCCATATCTGTATATCGGAACCGGTAGCTCCGGTCTTGAACGCCTCAAACGGCGCTTGAAGATACCTCTCGGGCGCAGGATCCCCGCGATGTTCTGAGTCGAGGTCCGGCGCCGAGGGCTTGTTGAGAAAGTAGGTATCTACGTCATCGCGAGACCGCCGCAGGCGGCTGTGACAAGCTCAATCTGTTGGTGGACTTGGCCAGAGAGATTGCCGCGCTCCCTACTGCACGAGTGCCTTCGGTCGCTCGCAATGACGGGACAAGGAGCTTTCTCAACAGGCTCTAAACGGTGGGGCGCCAACCCTCAGATCAGCACCCCCTCCTCCCAACCGAGTTTGACCAGGTCGATTTTCGACGGGTCGCTGGCACCGAGATGATACCGCGTGTCGGCGAAAGCGATATGATGCGCGGCCGGTTTGATCGGACGCTCGCGTCCGAAATACTCCTTCCGTTTCGCCTGAAACAAACGGAGTCCGACGCTGTCCACGGCCACCGGATCGGTGCCGATAGCCAACCCTCCGTACACCCAAGTGTAGGTCTTGTCGAAATGATGTGGTCCCACACCGTAGAACAGCGGCGTCAGGAGCACCAACACATTCAGACGCGTCTTGCCCTTGACGATCGGCAACTCCCACAGTTTGCCAAGAGGAGCGCAGGCGTTGTCGTGGTAGTTGGGTGGGTTCGGGTCGAACATGATATAGTTCTTGATCAGGCTCCCCACTCCGGACCAAGCATGAGTGCGCATCGGGCGGGCGTTGATCAACGCTGTGGCTTTCTGAAAAATCGGGTTGCGAAGTACGCCCCGGTCGTCGATACTGATGTTCTTCTCTGGCACCCCGGCATCCATGACGCGCTTCTTGATCGCCTGCTCCACCTGAGTTGTAGTCGGCAGATGTCGCCATTCATTGCTCTTGATGCCAACGACATCGTCCGGCTTGATGAGCGCCTTCCAGCAATCGACCGGATCCTTCTTCTCGAGTAATGCCATCACCGCCTGGTCAAGCATGCGCTGGATCACTTCGCCGTTGATTTTCCCGTTGGATGCTACGGCACCCTTATCGCGCACCAGCACGACGCGCGATTTTGTCAATTCGGGGACAACCTCCTGAGCCAAAACCGGCAGCCCGATAGCCATACCCAGTGCGGCGCAGCCTGCTCCCTTGACAAAGTCCCGGCGGGTTATCAAGTCATTCTTCTTGCTCATTGGTCTCCCTCCGTCACCAGGTTCGCATCCAGCAGCGAGCTTTTCATGGCGTCTGTTAACTCCGTCGCACTCTCTCGACTTACCGCATCAAGGGCAATTATCACATAACGTCCAGGCTTTGTCGCACTCACCCACTTGCCGACGTCAACCATGGCGACGCCCGTCCCGGCCGCTTCCGGTAGATAGTTCTCAACAAAACTGCCGTACGCTTCCTCGGCTTCCTGCGCAGATGGATACTCCACGCACAGCAGATAGGTTGTGCCCGACTCGTAAACCCCCAGGACGGCATTGGTGCTCTCGCTTAACCTCAATATATTCTGCTCGGCGAGGAAGTAATGGTAGTTGAGCGACGCATGGATGTGAAAGAACCGTTGCGTGTGCTCGATCAAACCTTCTTGAGGCAACAACCCGATCAAGGGTGGGATACCGTCCGACTGCGGCAACTGCTGAGCTATGCTGCGCGCCAACATCGTCACTGCTTGTCGGACATCATCCGTCGACTCATACGCCGCCAGGCAGACGTAGTATCGGTTCTGCCAGAAACAGAGTACACTCCCGCGCTGTTCGTACCCACCACCGATGCCGCTCTCTTCTGATTCACGGGTATAGCTGAACACACCGTAGGCGTCCTCAGGTGAACCCATGTCGAAAATCTCAACAGTTATTTCCGGGGCGTCCGGTTTGCTGAACCGCCACACGGTAACATCTCTGAAGCCATACGAGCGGTAGACTTCCCCGGCGCCGTTGATATAGTCGAAGATCGATTCCCGATCGTAAGTCTCAACAGTGTCGGTCACTTTCCAGCCGAGAATCTCGTTTGGTACCGCCCGTGCCGCCTCTGTTGCCACGTTATCTCCTCCGTCACCGCCGCAAGTGGCAGATAATATCATTGCAGATACAACGACGCACGCTGCCGAGACCGTGTTTCGAGTGGTTGCTGAGAGAATAGACATCGTTGCAGTTTCCATTCAGATGTTTCATCGCGGCCTGTGCTCTGTGTTCTGACAGCAAGATAGGCCGGCCGTAGAGCAAAGGCAACATGAAAGCTGCCGGACTTTGTGCCTGGGCGCCCGCCGGGGTCCATGCCAACAGACCGGCCGGGATGATATCCGTCTAAACTCTGACTTTTTTGTATTGACGGTGGTCTCTCAGAGTCTATTTTATCGCCTTGTGAAGGTGCATGACTGAAGTCTTGCTCCATAGAACGGCGCGAGGTTGGCTGCGCCCGACACATTCACCGTATGCGTTGGAGAAACCGATGAAAATTTCGCGGCAGACCAGAGAAATCATCAATATGGTAATCTTTGTGTTGGTGGTGGTGCTCCTGATTGTGACATACGTCGTCTACCCGCTTAATCGTACCAAAGCGATCATGGGCCGGTACAACCTAGACGACTACGATGAAGACTCACTCATGGTCAACGATCCTGCGGTCTGGACCGAGGCCGGGCTGGCGGCGGACAGCTTCATGGTTGAATCCGACGGCCTCACGACCTTAGCCTGTCTCTACGTGGCGCCGGATTCGACCACGTACGACTCAATCATCGGTACCGTGTTCCTTCTGCATGAGGATGGATCCAATCGTGACAGCCTGATAACAATGGCGGAGCAGTTAACAGCCATCGGGTATTCGGTCGTGGCGTACGATCAGCGCACTACCGGGCGTTCCACCGGCAGGTATCACGGCGATGGGCAGTACGAGGCCACGGATCTCGAAGAAGTCATCCGCTACCTCGACATGCGGGAGAAGATTCATCACCCTCTGGCTGTGGTCGGCTTCGATCTCGGCGCCGATGCTGCTTTGCTGACGGCCCATGAGGATCAGCGGATCGACAGAGTGATCGCCGTCAACCCGTATCTGACCACCAGTCGTATGCTCGAGATGCTCAGGCAACGGCACGACAGTTACTGGTTCCCGTTCTACCGCACCATGATGTGGTGGTGGTACGAGATCCGTTCCGGATACGCTGCGCCGTACCGGGAGTTAGAGAGTATCGAGGGTGTTGCCTGCCGGACGCTACTTCTGGCAACCCCGGATGCAATTGAGGACCCTGAGGTGGAAAGGCTCCGTGAACTGTCGGACGCTGAAATGCTGCGATTGGAGACAGTGCCTACGGACAATGGCGAACTGATGTATCAGATACGGTCGTTCATCGCCGGCAACGATTAGGCCGGTCGACACTACTGCGTGCGTCTGCCCCTTGATGGGTAGCGCCCTCAATCTTAGTCCTGTATGTCAGGATTCTTGCGATCCTGCCGAAACGTCATCTTGAGCGGAGTCGAAGGACGACGTACTTGTGGGCAGATACTGGATTCTGGCTTTCGCCTCAATGACGCTCAAGAGGGTGCCCCGGACATTTGTACGGGCCGTCGCAGTAACATATGCTGGGAGAGTGAGACCCGGACGTTCGGGCTTGTTGAAAAACCCGGTGTTTCGTGCACTCAGCCGAGAATCGGCTGAAGCGAGGGAGAATCATGCGGACATCGGTCAGCACCACGCAAATGGCTCCACAGTTGTCTTATGAGCGCCCTGAGAGCGAACAAC
>DAOVOW010000006.1 GCA_030629485.1 bacterium | reverse complement strand
ACCATTGCTACAATAGCGTCGGCTTCGACAAGAATGACTTCGTTGACATCGGTTTCCATTTTTAGAGATCGGATTGCATCATCATAATCATCTACAAAACCACTGGAAATAATCACGTAGTATAAGTTCCTAACTCTGCCTTTGCGTTTTTGTTCTCTGCTTTGGGAACCTATATATTCCCGGATCGTTCTGTCATCTGTACCCATACTATATCCAGTTGCTCTTATTTTCGCATCCCATATGATCGTATAATTGTCATCTATTGCATGAGCGAGGCCGTCTGGAACACGGCCTTTCCCTTGTCCAAGGAGTCTCGCATCATATCCAAGCATCGTAAATGCAGCATTGATATACTTCTCAAAAGCTCTTTCGATCGAAGTTCCTGATTTTTTCGCCGCCTCAGTTAGATTAGGTTCGTGTAACCCAATTCTTAGTAATACTGCTATTATGGGCGGAACATAGCTTTCTGGAAGTTTCTGGTCGCCCCCGACATCTAAAGGTATCTCCGGCTTTACTACAGTTGATGTTGTGCCTTTGCCTGACACCGCCCGCTTATAAAGATCACCGCCCTTATACCAAAAGACATGTTCAACCATATAGAAATTGTACTTCTTGCCAGTTTCTTCTGAATAGATGCCACATAATTCCTCGTGGATATGCTTATAATTCAAATAATCCTTGGGCAATTCTTCAGATGGCTGCCACAAATTTGAATCTAACATCGTCTGAACACTATTTGTGTAGTATACAGGCCATGTATCGCGATTTTGAATTTGCCAGAAATAGGATAGGAAGAATAGTATACTGCTAGATTTGGGTGTTGCACGCCTATCGTTGCCGGATTCAACCCATTGATCTCCAAGCCTCTTAACAAAACTTGTAAATGTCTTGATTCTACTGGAAGCAATTTGTTCGTTTTCAGGGAAAACAAGGGCACTTTTCAATTCCTGATCACACTCAGCGATATCATCAGCGGTATTAACTATCATATTGAAAAACATCTGACCCTTAATGCCCTTAAAGCCCCATAATGAGTTCCTCTTATTCAAGCTGTCAACTGTGGACTTGAATTCTGGCAATCCTAGATGTCCTTCAAGATAGCTTTTGAGCAAGGGCTTTAACTTATTCTCAATGAC
The DNA here is from genome assembly GCA_030629485.1 of bacterium. Classification (GTDB taxonomy): domain Bacteria; phylum Zixibacteria; class MSB-5A5; order GN15; family FEB-12; genus JAJRTA01. The sequence goes on along the minus strand of DAOVOW010000006.1, from coordinate 14,170 downwards.
GGTGACTCTGTCTTTATCACGTTGTAAACTGCTTTCCATAGGGTTAAGCCCATCTTCCCCTGGTGGTGAGTTTAGGTACCCGTGAAGTAATTCAATGGAGACTTGTTTTTGTTTGTTATCAAGAATTGACATTTGACCCTCCTAAATTTACCATGTGTAAGTCGCGATATTGAAATCTATGCCCTGCGTTCAGAAACGTATCCTGTCACAGCCTACTTTTTCATTTCCAATAATAGACTATTGCGATCAACCCATCATGCCAACTAAAAACTTGGGTCTAACTATCAAAGAACCCACCAGCCTGTTCGCTTTTGGTGGGGTACCGGTATCAGCGCTCAAGAAGCAACTCAAGCAGTTGAGTCATCCGCTCTTGGAGAAGTACAGCCGGAAGTACTCGGACTCCTGAGCTGCCACGCTCTGGTAATGTAATAACCGATTAGGCTAAAAATCAACCCAAAGTGAATTCCTGCCCACAGTCTTTGGAAATTCGGGCAGCGGCGATACTCAAATTCGGGGAATAGGGCCTCCCCTAACATGATGCCGCCGGCCATCAATAAGGCAAAAGCGCCAAGACCGATAATAGCCAGGTGCATTGTTGACAACCTTGGTCTGATCTCGTAGTAGACCTTTTGTAAGGTCATGACTGTAAGTGGGATCATGAACACAAAAGGTGGAAAAAGGATTCGGGTCTCACGTGCATTGGTGAGAAATAAGGTGAGGAGTACTGTCGCCGGCACGGTCAGTATAGCGCCCCACCAGAGAAGTCGAAAAGCGGATCCCGACCTGCCCCCGCGAAACGCCAACGGCGCGGCCAGCCACATGAAACCGAACGAGATAAAGAGCGAGAATAGAGTGTCCGAGGTTCTCAAATGGTTTTCGAAATTGAACTGAATGAGCGAAAAGCGTACCGGGTCAGGCTCCTGCCAGGTAATGGCATAGAAAATACCGTATATCAAGAGCGGCAGAAGCGATAACAGTACCAGTCGTCGGCGCGGTAGGTGTTCGCAATGCTGCCAGGCCACCAACAAAAAAGCCCCAAAGAGCAATAAGCTTTGCTCGCGGACAAAAATGGCCAGCGTATACCAAACAATCCCGGCGGTCATTCGCGACTTGAGCAACGCCAGCAACGCCAGAATAACAAACAAGTGCGCCCACAAATCATCACGGGTATGCATCGGCTCAATGTGCGCGGCCAGAATCGGATAAGCGCTCAGCACCAAAAACAGTCCCAGTCGCGACCAGCCGATCGAGAAACTCAGTTGTCTGAGATAGTAGTAGAAGCTCAATCCTATGGCGGCGGCCAATGAAAACTGGATCACAAAGAACGATGTTTTCACTTCAAGAGAGAACAGCCGAGTAAACAGCTCTATCGAGTATGCCAGAAACGGCCGTATCGAAAACGGATAGGTGGCTAATCCCCACTCATGTCCCTTGACAAACAATGCCTCCGAAAGCTGCATATCGGACCCGCACCATTTCCAATGCAGGAAGAACGAGAGTCCCACGACGACAATAGTGATCGAAGCGGCCATGGGGAGTTCGGACCGATTGGAGACGATGGGTTTCGGATGAGGCTGGTTCATAGGCGTGTCAAGATAGGATTGGGCCAGCCAAATGTCAACCGACCAGACCGTAGGCATCGTTCAGTACTGGGGGACCATTTGAATATCTCGACCCGCCGAAACAACCTTTTGAAAGCCGCGATGTTAGTTGGCCAATCCCCGGGACAAAAATAAACCCTCCAGCTTGATTTTGCAGAGAGCTTAGCATATCTTCCAACGCTATCTGAATTGCGGAGAAATTATTGTGTATTCTAAGAACCTGCTTGAGAAACTGAAAGCGCGCCTGGCCAAATGGAACGAGACTGCTGAGAAAACGCGCCAAAAGAAATCCAAACCGCGCTTTTTCACGGTCTCGAGTGTTGATATCGACGAGTTGTACACGCCCCGCTCGGTCAAGGGAGCTGACAACGATCAGTATTATCTCGATCACATCGGCCTGCCCGGCGAGTATCCGTACACACGCGGCGTGCACCATACGATGTATCGCACGCGGCTGTGGACTATGCGACAGTTCGCCGGTATGGGTACGCCCAGACAGACCAACGAACGGTTCAAATACATTTTGAAGAGCGGCGGCACCGGCCTGTCTACTGCCTTCGACCTGCCGACGCTGATGGGGTATGACTCCGATCATATTCGCTCGCTGGGTGAGGTCGGCAAGTGCGGCGTCGCGGTTGATTCGCTTGCCGACATGGAGATTCTTTTCGATGGCATCGACCTGTCGCGGGTGTCAACTTCGATGACGATCAATTCGTCGGCCTCGATGGCGCTGGCTTTTTATCTCTGCGTCGCCGAAAAACAGGGCGTGCCGTTTGAGCAGGTGCGCGGCACGCTGCAGAACGATATTCTCAAAGAGTACATCGCGCAGAAAGAGTTCATCTTCCCGCCCAAGCCGTCCATCCGCCTGATCACGGATATGATGGAGTATTGCACCAAGAATGTTCCGCAGTGGAATACAATCTCGATCAGCGGTTATCACATTCGCGAGGCGGGCGCCACGGCTGTGCAGGAGTTAGCTTTCACGCTGGCGGATGGCTTCCAGTATGTTGAATCGGCAATCGAGGCGGGACAGGATGTCGATGAGTTTGCGCCGAGGCTGTCATACTTTTTCAATGCCCACAGCGATTTCTTTGAGGAGATAGCTAAGTACCGCGCCGCGCGTCGCATTGTGGCCAAGCGCATGAAGCACAAGTACGGCGCCAAAGACGAACGCAGTTGGTTGTGTCGGTTCCATACGCAGACGGCGGGCTGTTCGCTCACGGCGCAGCAGCCGGAAAACAATATCGTGCGGGTGGCGTTGCAGGCGCTGTCGGGAGTGCTGGGCGGTACGCAGTCGCTACACACTAATTCGATGGACGAAACACTGGCCTTGCCGTCGGAGAAAGCGGTTAAGATCGCTCTGCGCACGCAGCAGATTATCGCGCATGAATCAGGCGTGGGCAACACCATCGATCCGTTGGCCGGGTCATATTTCGTCGAGGCGCTGACCGACAAGATGGAAGCTGAGGCCGAGGCGTACTTCGAGGAGATCGAACGGCGCGGCGGCGTGCTGGAGTGTATCGAGGAAGGGTTCTTCCAGCGCGAGATCGCTCGGAGTGCCTATCGCTTTCAGAGGGAGATCGAGGAAGAGCAGCGCATCATTGTCGGCGTCAACGACTACATCGATGAGGGCGAGGAGATTGATATCCCGGTCCTGAAGATTGACAAACAGGTAGAGGTCGACCAAGTGGCGTTCGTACAGAAAGTGCGCGCCGAGCGCGATGAAGCGGCTGTGAAGGCAGCGCTTGCGAAACTGCGTGAGGTCGCCAGAGGCAGCGGCAACACATTTGAAGCCATCCTCGATTGCAGCCGGGCCTACGGTACGTTAGGTGAAATGTGCGACCTGTTGCGTGAGGAGTGGGGCGAGTATGTCGAGCCGCCCTCGGCCATGGTGGCGTCGTAAGCAGGAGGCATAGCCTCTTCTGCGCCCTTAGGGCGGCAGTTGCGATGAGAAAAGCAGTTCATGAATGTAGATAGAGATCCTATGCCAGACAAAATCAGAGTACTGTTAGCCAAGCCCGGCCTTGACGGCCATGATCGCGGCATCAAAGTGATTGCCGCCGCCTTTCGCGACGCCGGTATGGAAGTGATCTACACCGGCCTGAGACAAACGCCGCCGATGATTGTCGACGCCGCCGTGCAGGAGGATGTCGATGCCATAGGTATCTCGATCCTCTCCGGGGCGCACATGACGTTGTTCCCGGCCATTCTTGAGGAGATGAAAGCCAAGGACGCCGAGGACATTCTTCTATTCGGTGGCGGCATCATCCCCGAGGAAGACAAACAAGAACTGGAGAAAATCGGTGTGGCCAAGATCTTCACGCCCGGCACACCGACCGAGGAAGCGATCCAGTTCCTGCGGCGAACGATTGCGGAGAGGAAGAAGTGACACACAAGTGTGTTTCTCGCGCTCCGCGCGCACACAACCTCACCCTGAGCGGAGTCGAAGGGTAGCAGGCAAGCCTGTTTTTCGCGCTACGCGCGCCTGAGAGTATAATGAGAGACGTTAACAACAGATGAACGACATAACTGTCAGGCAGAGACGCCTGACAGCACTGAATATCGACGCAGACAATAGATAGAACAATTCAATAGAGGCCATTTATGGCCCCGGCCCGGAGGAATGATGAACAAGAACATTGATGAACGCCAACAAGCAGTCAGGGACGAAGTCAAGGCGTTTGCCGAAAAGGAAATCTATCCCCTCTCGCGTGAACTTGACGAGATGCCGGAACCACGCAAGTTCCCCTTTGAACTATACAAGAAACTGGGCGACGTCGGGTTTATCGGCTACGTAATGCCCAAGGATCTCGGCGGGCTGGGCAAGTCCAACCTGGAATCAATAACGCTCATCGAAGAGTTGTGCTACCACGACGCTGCGGTCGGTTTGCTGGCCGCGGTCGCCGAGTTGGCCACGCATCCGATCATCTACTTCGCCAACGACGATCAGAAGAAGAAGTACGTACCCGGCTGCGCCAGCGGCAAACGGATCCCATCGTTTATTCTCACCGAACCGAACGCCGGCTCCGACGCTGCCTCGCTAACCACGGTGGCGGTCGAGACCGATGATGGTTACGTTATCAACGGCGAGAAGACTTTCATTATGCATGGTGACGTCTGCGATCTCGGCGTGCTCTTCTGCAAGATTGAAGGCAAGCCGAAACTATCGGCCTTCATCGTCGAAACCGACCAGCCCGGCTGGCAGGCGCGCACGCTGAAGAACAAGCTGGGTATGCGTGCCGCTACGACCGGCGCTATCATCCTCAAGGACGTGAAGGTTCCGAAAGCCAATCTGCTCGGCGAGGTCGGCAAGGGGTTTCGCTATGCCCTGGGAACGCTCGATTCAGCTCGCATCGGTGTAGCCGCACAGGGTGTCGGTATCGCGCAGCGCGCTCTGGATGAATCTGTCGCATACGCCAAGAAGCGCGTGCAGTTCGGCGCGCCTATCGCCAAGTTGCAGGCAATACAGTGGATGATCGCCGACATGGCGGTACGGCTGGAAGCCGCGCGTTGTCTCACATACAAGGCGGCTATGATGCAGGACCGGGGTGAGAAGTTCTCCGTTGAGGCGGCTATGGCAAAACTGTATGCTTCCGAGGCAGCCAACTTCTGTGTCGACCGCGCTATGCAGATCCACAGTGGCTATGGATACATCGGTGAGTTCTCGGTTATCGAAAAACTCTATCGCGACCAACGCGTGCTGGAAATCTATGAAGGCACCTCGGAAGTCCAGCGGTTGGTGATCGCCGGCAACATTATAGGACGCTGATGAAGTTTGGTCAGTTCGAGATTCATAGTTTTGTCGAGCAACGCTTCCGTCTCGACGGCGGCGCCATGTTCGGGGTCATTCCGAAGATGATCTGGCAGAAAATGATCCCGGCCGACGAGAACAATTTGATCCCGATGGTGACGAACTTGTTCGTGCTGAAAGCCCATGGCAAGAATCTTATCTTCGACATCGGGCTTGGTGACACCCTCACCGACCGTGAGAAAAAGATCTACGGCACCAACGGTGCTTCGCACCTTCATGATGGTTTGGAAGGTCTCGGACTGGCTGAAGACGACATCGACTATGTGATTCTTACTCATCTGCATACCGACCATGCCGGGGGTGCTGTAAAGATGGTTGACGGCACGTACGTGCCGCGGTTTCCCAAGGCGCGCTATGTCGTCGGCAAGCAGGAATGGAAGATGGCGCTGAGTCCGGATGAACGCACCTCGGCCGTGTATGTGCCGGAGCGATTGAGGCCGCTGGAAGAATCCGGGCAGGTGGACCTGATTGACAGTGACACAGAACTGTTGCCCGGTATCAAAACCGTTTTCACCGGTGGTCATACGCCGGGTCATTACGCTCTGGAGATCCAATCTGAGGGCGCGAGCGTCTTCTACTACGCCGACATCTTTTGTACGGCCGCGCATTTGGGTGTGGCATACGTACCAGCGACGGATTTGTACCCCCTCGACACGATGGAGATCAAACGCAAGACGCTGCCGCGAATTGTTGACCAGGACGTCGTGATGGCGTTCGACCATGATGTCAACACACCCCTGGCCCGCGTGGTGAAGGATGGGAGACGATTCGTGGCCCAGCCGGTAGGTCAACAGTAACCTTAACCAATAGGTGAACCGTGTCACTTGAGGAAAAACTAAACAGCCTCGAACAGAAGCGCACGCAGGCCAAACTCGGCGGCGGACAGAAACGGATCGACACCCAGCACGCCAAGGGTAAACTGACCGCGCGCGAGCGGATCGAATTGTTAGTCGATGAGAACTCGTTCGATGAGTTCGACATGTTCGTCACCCATCGCTCACACGATTTCGGTCTGGCCGAACACAAAGTCCTCGGCGATGGTGTCGTCACCGGCTGCGCCAAAATCAACGACCGTCTCGTGTACATCTTTTCGCAGGACTTCACCGTGTTCGGCGGTTCGCTGTCGGAGGCCCATGCCGAGAAGGTCTGTAAGATCATGAAGATGGCCATGCGCAACGGCGCGCCGGTGATCGGGTTGAACGATTCCGGCGGCGCGCGTATTCAGGAGGGCGTCGTCTCTCTTGGTGGTTATGCCGATATCTTCCTGCTTAACACGCTCGCCTCTGGGGTCGTACCGCAGATTTCGGTAATCCTTGGACCCTGCGCGGGCGGCGCCGTGTACAGTCCGGCCATCACCGATTTCATCCTGATGACCAAGGGTACGTCGTACATGTTCGTTACCGGCCCCAACGTGGTCAAGACCGTCACACACGAAGAGGTGACATCCGAGGAACTGGGCGGCGCTATGGTGCATGCGGCCAAATCGGGCGTGTCACACTTCGCCTGTGAGAACGAAGCGGACGCTATCTCGAAACTGAAGCAACTGCTCAGATACATCCCGCAGAACAATTGCGAAGACCCGCCGTTTGCCGACTGCACCGATCCTCTCGACCGTGAGGATGAAGCGCTCAACGGTATCGTGCCGGAGAACCCTAACGTACCCTACGACATCAAGGACGTCATCAACCGTGTGGTCGATCAGGGATCGTTCTTCGAGGTGCAGGAGGAGTTCGCGCAGAACATCGTGGTCGGGTTTGCGCATCTCGGCGGTCGGTCGATCGGTATCATCGCCAACCAGCCGGCCGTGCTGGCCGGGGTGCTGGATATCAACTCATCAATTAAGGGCGCGCGCTTTATTCGGTTCTGCGATGCCTTCAACATCCCGCTGTTGACTTTCGAGGACGTGCCGGGGTTCCTGCCGGGCACGGACCAGGAGCACGGCGGTATCATCAAGAACGGCGCAAAACTTCTGTTTGCATACTGTGAGGCAACGGTGCCGAAGGTGACGGTTATCACCCGCAAGGCGTACGGCGGCGCGTACGACGTTATGAACAGCAAGCACGTGCGCGGCGACATGAATTACGCCTGGCCGAGCGCGGAGATTGCCGTCATGGGTCCCAAGGGGGCAGTTGAGATCATTTTCAAGAAGGATATCGCCGGCGCAGCCGACCCGGAAGCTGAGCTACAGAAAAAGACGGATGAATATCGCGATATGTTTGCCAACCCATTTACCGCTGCGGCGCGCGGGTATGTCGATGACATTATCGAGCCAAAGACGACGCGGCCGCGATTGATCCGGGCGTTCGAGATGCTTGAAACCAAGAAAGATACTAACCCTCCCAAGAAGCACGGGAATATACCGCTGTAGATTGCGCGGTGGCATCTGCTATGAACACTAAGATCAAGAAGATACTCATCGCCAATCGTGGTGAAATCGCCGTGCGGATTATCCGCGCCTGTCGCGATCTTGGAATCGATGCCGTGGCGGTGTACTCCGACTGCGACAAGACGGCCTACCATGTGCGGTTGGCTGACGAGGCGTATCATATCGGTCCGTCCCCATCAACAGAGAGCTACCTCGTCCACGACAAAATCATCGCCGCCGCCAAGCGCTCCGGTGCCGAAGCGATCCATCCCGGTTACGGCTTCCTCGCCGAGAACGCCGTGTTCGCGCAACGCTGTGCCGATGAGGGGATCATCTTCATCGGACCGACTCCGGAGACAATCACGCTGCTTGGTGACAAACTTCAAGCCCGTGCCGCCGCGCTCGAGGCCGACCTGCCGGTTGTGCCGGGTGAGACTTTGGACGGCGACGACCTCAAGGCGGCTCTGGTCAAAGCCGACCGTGTCGGTTTTCCGGTACTGATCAAAGCAGCCGCCGGTGGAGGCGGTAAGGGGATGCGGGTTGTTCATAAGCCTGAGGATTTTGAGGAGGCGTTGGAGCGAGCTTCCAGCGAGGCGACGTCTGCTTTTGGTGACGGACGGGTCTACATCGAGAAGTATCTCGACCGTCCGCGCCATATCGAGATTCAGATCCTCTGCGACCGGCACGGCAACGCGATTCATCTTAACGAGCGCGAGTGCTCCATCCAGCGCCGCCATCAGAAAGTGATCGAGGAGTCCCCTTCGCCGGTGATGACGCCGGAGTTGCGACACACGATGGGTGAGGCTGCAATCAGTATCGCGAAGAAGACCGGCTATGTCGGTGCCGGGACGGTGGAGTTCATGGTGGCTCAGGACCTGTCGTTTTACTTCCTTGAAGTGAACACACGCTTGCAGGTAGAGCATCCGGTCACCGAGCTGGTCACCGGAGTAGATTTGGTCAAGGAGCAGATAGCTGTCGCCGAGGGGAAACCATTGCGCTACCGCCAGGAGGATATCAAGCTCGATGGTCACGCTATCGAGTGCCGCATCTATGCCGAGGATCCCCAACAGGGCTTCACACCGTCCACCGGCACGTTGAAGAACTACCGCATCCCGGCTGGTCCCGGTGTGCGCGTCGACTCCGGCGTGGTCATTTATAACGAGATACCTATCTTTTATGATCCGATGATCGCCAAGTTAGTAGTCTGGGGCAGCGATCGCACCGAGGCCATCAGCCGCACCCGACGAGCCTTGCAGGAATACCGAGTGGCCGGACTCAAGACCACCATCGGTTTTCACCTGGCAGTGTTGGACAACGCCAGGTTCATCACGGGGGATCTTTCCACGAGCTTTCTGCCGGAAGAGTTTCCTGATAACAACTACTCCTTTCTCACCGACGACATACGTCGCTGCGCCGCAATTGCGGCGGCTCTGGACAAGTTCAGTCACGAACGCAAGATCGCCCTCAGTTCTCGTAGCCCAGGGAAGTCAGAGGCGTCCGGTTGGGCCACGCATCATCGCCGTGAGAGTCTGCGCTGGTTTGGGGGAAGCCGCTGATGTCGCGTTACCTGGTCAAGATCGATGGCAATGAATACGATATCGACTTGGCGTATCGCGCTGATGGCTACAGTGTGACAGTCGACGGTGCGCCGGTGCGGGTAACCAGCCACCGGTTGGGCGAGACACGCTCGGTACTGCTGGTGGAAGATCGTTCTTTCGAGGTCGACGTGCGTTCCAACGGACTGGCTGACACCAAGACTGTCTTCATGCTTGGTGTCGAGATTCCGGCCGAGATCGAGGAGTACCATCTGGGCCAACTGCGCAAGACCGCCGGAATGAAGTCGGGACCTTCGGTGCAGAAGAAACTGAAGGCGCCAATGCCAGGGTTGATCCTCGAGGTGAAGGTGGCGCCGGGAGACAAGGTGTCAAAAGGCCAGCCACTGATCGTGATCGAGGCTATGAAGATGGAGAACGTCATCAAAGCATCAGGCGATGCGGTGGTGAAGAGCGTCGATGTGTCAAAGGGAGCATCGGTCGAAAAGGGTGACCAGATGCTGGAGTTCGAGTAGTGCCGCCCTCTAAGAAAGTAAACAGTTCCGGGATTGAGATTCCTCCCGTCGTCTCAGCAGACGATGTCGCCGGAACAGAAGCCACTTGTGGCCGCCCGGGAGAGTTTCCGTTTACGCGGGGTATCTATCCGGATATGTACCGTGGTCGTTTGTGGACTATGCGACAGTACGCCGGTTTCGGTACGGCGGCTGAGACCAACCAGCGTTTCAAGTATCTGCTGGAACGCGGGCAGACCGGACTGTCGGTGGCCTTCGATTTGGCTACGCAGATCGGCTACGATTCCGATCATCCGATGGCGCAGGGGGAAGTGGGACGTACCGGCGTCGCCATCGATTCGCTGCACGATATGGAACTGTTATTTGACGGTATCCCGCTGGATAAAGTGTCGACCTCAATGACCATCAACTCAACGGCGGTGGTTCTTCTGGCCATGTACATCGCGGTGGGCAGAAAGCAGGGTGTGCCTACAGAGCAATTGATGGGCACAGTCCAAAACGACATTCTGAAAGAGTTCATTGCCCGGGGCACCCACATCTTTCCCCCGCAACCGTCGATGCGCATCATCACCGACATCTTCGCCTACGCCAAGGATCACCTTCCGAAATACAACACTATCTCCATCTCCGGCTATCATATCCGCGAGGCCGGCGCTACCGCTGTCCAGGAGGTGGCCTTCACGCTGTCTGACGGCATCGCCTACTGCGAGGCGGCGTTGAAGGCTGGTCTGGAGATTGACCAGTTTGCGCCACGGTTGTCGTTTTTTTTCGCGGCACACAGCGACCTGTTTGAAGAAGTAGCCAAGTTCCGCGTGGCGCGGACGATCTGGGCACGCACGATGAAGGAACGTTTCGGCGCCGCCAATGAGAAGTCGCTGCTCTTGCGGTTTCACGCGCAGACCGGTGGTTCCACGCTCACGGCTCAACAGCCGGAGAACAATATCGTGCGGACAACCATTCAGGCCCTGGCGGCGACGTTGGGAGGAACACAGTCATTGCACACAAACTCCTTCGATGAGGCGCTGGGGCTTCCAACCGAGCGGGCGGCCGAGATCGCTCTCCGCACGCAGCAGGTTCTCGCCTATGAATCCGGCATTACCGGCACGGCTGATCCACTGGCTGGCTCATACTACATGGAGTACCTGACGCGGGAACTGGAGCGACAGGTGCTGAAGATAATGGATGAAATCGATCGGCGTGGCGGCGCAGTTCGGTGTGTTGAGTCCGGTTACTACCGTGATGAAATCGCCCGCGCTGCCTACGAATACCAAAAGCAGATAGAATCCGGCGACAGAACGGTGATCGGTGTCAACCGTTTCACCACCGACGAGGCCGACATACCGCATGTGCTCAAGGTGGATCCAAAACTTGAAAAACAACAACGAGATCAGTTACAGAAGATGAAATCCGAACGGGACAATAGTCGTGTGCAGGAATGCCTCCAGCGACTGAGAGAAGCGGCGGTCGGTGCCGACAACGTCGTCTATCCGGTGATCGAGGCAGTAGAAAACTACGCCACCGTTGGTGAAATCTCTGATGTCTTCCGAGAAGTATGGGGTGAGTATCATGAAGGGAACTAAAGTTCTTTTGTTCGTAGCTGGTGTGATGATGACGATCGGTGGGATCGGGTGTGGCGGTGATGAGGGCGAAGTTGCCCAGATTGCCGACACCAGGGCCACCGTGGAAGAGACGCCGACCCGCAGCCTGGTCAGGACTACTGAGGCGCCGGCCAGTGCGGGTGATCGGGCTGAGGATTGGGCTGCGATCGTGGCCATGGTCGATGAGGTCATTACGCGTCTCAGCTACGGAGACAAGGCCGGGCTGTACGAAAACGAGTTTCGGTATCTTAGAGAACAAGAAACATTCGACGAGTACCTGAAGCACGGCGAAGTGACCTGGGCCAACGCCGACAGTCTGGAGTATATCGAGATCGTGGACATCGAGTTTTTCAGTCGTGATTCAGCCCTGGTTGAAACGATATTCCATTTGACAACTACAGGTGAGGACAAGGAGTCGCCGATGTCGTTGATGGCCTATTATCACGAAGGGCGTTGGATCAAACCGTACATGTCCCAGAGCAATCGTCAACGTGACTATGATGAGTTAATCCAGCAGGCCGACGACTCTGATGACTGGTAGCATGTCACGCGAACTGATTTCCCACATAGGGATTGCCGTTGCCGATCTCACTGCTGCCATAGAACGTTTTCGGCTCATCACCGGCAGCAAGCCTCACAAAATCACCGAGGTCTCCGACCAAAAGGTCCGCGTGGCCATGTTCCAAGGCTCGGCGTCGGACAGTTCCGCTCGTATCGAACTAGTGGCGCCAAGCACACCCGACAGTCCGGTGGCCGCCTTTCTTGAAAAAAGAGGCGAGGGTTTGCACCATGTCTGTGTCTATGTCGACGACATCAGGAAAACGCTGGCCGAACTGAAGGCAACCGGTGTCAAACTGATAGATGAGTCACCGCGCGTGGGCGCCGAGGGTCACCTGATCGCGTTCGTGCATCCATCGAGCATGCACGGGGTCCTGATCGAATTGGAGGAACGGGGCAAGTAATCCTTGTGTGCGACAGACGAGGGGAGTTTGTCCCGAAAGTGCCTTGAGCAAACGTAACGGAAGATATCATTCACGAGCGCATCACCTAACGCCGCGTAGCGACCGGTGGCCCGGACATCTGTCCGGGTTTTTTGGCGGCTGTACTACGAATGAGAGACCCGGACGAACGTCCGGGCCACGCTACCGCAGGGACTTCGACCTAATTAGATTCTCTGGTTCCTCGACGGCGTAACCGGAGCACCAACAACAGTACCACAATCACGGCGCCCAACAGCCACCAGCGATTATCAGATGATTCGGCGAACACAGCCTCTGCCGCGGAACCGGTGTACACAAAACCATTTTGCATGGTTCGAAAATCGGTCTGCACCGAAGTGGGCGCCATTGTCGATGCCTTACCCCACAACGTGAACAAAAGTTGCCGGCCGTCGGGATGACGATACAAAACGGCTGTCATTCGGTGATGGATATTCTCAAAGGTCACGGTGTCCAGAGACGAGAATTCCAACACGAACCAGGCTCGATTGTCCTCACGGTAGCCGGTATTGGTCAGGAGTTGGGCCTCCGGCAGGGACAGGATCACGTCGTCGATAATATCGTCGACAGCGCGGTACAGTTGTCGACCATCGGCGATAGCGTCCTCTTCAGGGATCTCCGAGCGAAATATTTGCAGCTCCGCGGTGAGATCTTCGTTGACCAGTTGAATCGGAAAAGCGGTATCGCGGCCACCGGCGACCCATCCTTCAGCGAGTGGCAGCCTGATTTCGTCGGCCAGCCGCACCAAGTCATCGGCGTGCAGTTGTGCCGTCAAGAGCGCCATCAGCAAATGGCAGATCATCGGTCTCATACATATAATATCGGCCGCAACTGCTGATGTCTGGCGACCCAAATGCAGTTGGTCGTCCCAGGCTGATTATGGCAGTTTCGCGAAGTTCCTTGACATACAGTCGGCCACCGTCTTGACGCGCGTTTTCAGGTAAGTTGCTTTGTCGATCATCGGCCGATAGACGAAGCTTCGACCTACTTTCTTGCGGGACAGGAGTTGCTTATCAGCCAGACGGCTCAGCACCGTCATAACTGTGGTGTACGCCAGACGGTTCGTTTCGCCCAGTTGGAATAACGCCTGCTTAACAGTCAAACTATCGCGGGACCAGGCAATCTCCATCAAGCGGGCTTCCGTGGGACCCATGAAAACCGCCGTTCCGTCGGCCGTTGGATCGAAGTAGAAATATCGAGCGGGCATTAAGGCTTCTTGACCTGCTTCTGTTTGAAAATCATCGACACGCCGATTGCTATGACCACTACAGGCCAGAAGTAGTCCCACGTGTCTCCCCGGAGCAGTCCGAATTGATTCAGAAGCATCAGTCCACCCAGGATCAAGAGCAAAACACCGAAGAACATAAAACACCTCCACAACTTCCTTTGCCGCATGATATCCGGAAGGGCGGCGCGCACCAACTAAAAAGATGGTGCACGGTCAACCCAGGTCTCTTGCCCGGAGTCAGTGCGGCGTCCACTCCGGTACCCCACCTAAAGCGGAGCGACAGGTGGGATCTTTCTTGTGCCGTGCAAACCCACCCGACGCTGGCGCTCTGGGTGGGGTACTGAGTGTCCCTGCCTGACGGCTTTTCCGCGCACTGCACGGAGGTGTCGGGCAGAGACGCCCGACACCACAGAAACCACCCGGTCACCGATCAACGCCTGGAAATGGGTTCGTTTTGTGTATTTTTGTGTTTTGATTTGGGAATTGGTGGGGGTTGTGGATGTT
>DAOVOW010000375.1 GCA_030629485.1 bacterium | reverse complement strand
GTGGCCGAGTCTGAAGACTCGACCACCACAACGTTTTCAGATGTCAGTTGGGCGCCGGGCTATACGACCGCTTTGCGCCTGGTAGGCGCCACGGGGCGGCAGGTGAGTGCCTTGGTGGGGCAGAAGTGTGCGCAAACCGGGTCGCCACCGCACAGGTCGCATTTCACCACCAGATCGTGCTGAGCGTCATGAAGCGAACAGCCAAACGGACAAGCAGCCACGCATGCCATGCACTTGACACACTTGTCATTGTCAAGCTCCATAGCGCCGGTCTCTTCGTTGCGCGTGATGGCGTCGACCAGACAGGATTTGGCACAAGCGGGATCGTCGCAGTGCAGACAAACCACCGGCGTCCACATCTCCGAATGACCGGTCGGCAGAGGATAGATGCGGCTACGCCCCGGTTTGCCTTTGACCGAATGGGCGAAAGCACATGCCAACTCACAAGTGCGGCAACCGGTGCACAGATTCGGGGTAACGATCAATCTCTGCTTCATGATGCCGCCTCCCGCGACCACGAGACGATCGACCCCATCTTCACCGACAGTTCCTTGCGGTGACACTCATCACATAACTCGAAGTAGTCTTCCGGGATGTCTCTTTGGGTGCTCAAGGCCTCGGCGAAGTCGCGCGTGATGATTTGCTTGCCACACTCTTTGCATGCGATCAACTCAAATGACTTCCCCCAGATCGTGCGCTGGTTTCCGTCGTCTTTGTACTCGATCACATTGGTGGGACAGACCTGCACACAGCTGAGACAACCGACGCAGTCCGGCGGCGCTTCTTTCAACGGCGGCGCTACTACTTTGTCGTGGCCACGTCCGACCGTGGAAATCGCTTTGAATCCGAGCCGTTCGCAGACGCGCGTGCACAACCCGCACAGGATACAGTTGTCGGCATCGGGGACTTCTTCATACGCCGTCTGGGTGACGCCGTACTCGGCAGCGAGCTGACGGATCTCCGGTGAGTTGGGACAGCGCGCCAGGAGCAAATCAAGCACCGTCCGGCGTAGTTCGTTCACCTTCGACGAGTGTGTCTGAACGATCAGACCATCCTCGACCGGGTAAAGACAGGCGGCCACATAGTTCGTCCAGCCGTCCCATTCGGCCTTGGTGATCTCCACCATACAGAGCCGACAGGCGCCGAACGGTTCGACTGCATCGTGGTGGCACAGCGCCGGGATATCGATCCCTTCCCGACGGGTCACGCTCAGCAGCATCTCACCTTCGCTCGCCTGAACGACTTTTCCATTTATCGTCAATGATACCATCAAGTCACTCCTAAAGCACCAGGATAGCGTCGCGCTTGCACACAGCTTTGCAGGCGCCGCATTTGTCACAGGCGTCCTGATCTATCGTGTGCACTTCATTTTTCTTGCCGGTGATGGCGTTCTGGGGACAGGCGGAAATACAAGCCATGCAGCCGTCGCATTTCTGGGGATCAACTTCGTATCTTATTAACTCGCGGCACACGCCGGCCGGACACTTCTTGTCCCTGATGTGCGCAAGGTATTCATCGCGGAAGTACCGGACCGTGCTCAGGAACGGATTGGGTCCGGACTTTCCAAGACCGCACAACGAACTGGTCACGATAGTGTCCGAGAGCTTCTCCATCTTGTCGAGGTCGGCCTCGGTGGCGCGACCCTCGCTGATGGCCACGGCCAGCCCGTACAATTGGTAGAGTCCTTCCCGGCACGGGACGCACTTGCCGCATGATTCATCGACGAGGAAAGCCAGGAAGTACTTGGCCAGGTCGACCACGCAGGTGAGGTCGTCCAGTACGATCATGCCACCCGAACCCATCATCGAGCCGGCTTCAGTCAGGGTGTCGAAATCAACGGGAAGATCCAACTTTGACTCGGGAAGACATCCGCCGGAGGGTCCACCGGTCTGTACGGCTTTGAAGGGGCGATCATTCTGAATGCCACCGCCGATGTCGTAGATGATCTCGCGCAGGGTGGTGCCCATGGGCACTTCGATCAAACCGGTATTACGCACTTTGCCGACAAGTGAAAACGCTTTGGCGCCGGTGCTCCTCTTGGTGCCGATAGCGCTGAACCATTTGCCACCTTTATCGATTATCACCGGCACGTTGGCGAAACTTTCGACGTTGTTCAGCACCGTGGGCTTATCATACAACCCCTTCAATACCGAGCGAACATACTTGGCGCGTGGTTCACCGACCTCGCCGGCCACCGACTTCATCAGCGCCGACGACTCACCGCAAACGAAGGCGCCGCCACCTCGGCTGACATGAACGTCGAGTTCAAAATCGGTTCCAAGGATGCCTTTGCCGAGTAGCCCGTATTCATGCGCCTGCTCGATCGCTTTTTGCAGGTTCACTACCGCCAACGGATATTCCTCACGCACGTAGATATATCCTTCATGCGCACCGACGGCGTAAGCTGCAATAATCATCCCCTCGATCACGGAGTGCGGGTCGCCTTCCATGATAGCGCGATCCATAAACGCGCCGGGGTCGCCCTCGTCACCATTGCAGATCACGTAATGCGGAGAGTCGTCGGCCTTGGCGCAGGTCGACCATTTGCGACCGGCCGGGAACCCGGCCCCGCCGCGACCGCGCAAGCCGGAAGTGGTGACCTCATCGATCACCTGTTGCGGAGACATTTTCTTGAGTGCTTTAGCCAACGCCAGGTAACCACCGACAGCGATGTACTCGTCGATGTCGCACTGGCTGATCTGTCCGATATTGCGCAGTGCGATCCGCCGTTGCCTGGCATAAAATGGGATATCGCGATAGTTCTCGATCTTCTCACCGGTTTGAGGATCGGTGTACAGAAGACGCTCCAGGACTTCTTTGTTGCGAATGGTCTTGTCGATAATCTCTTCGACGTCCTTGACCTTCACCCGAGTGTAAAACGTACCCGCAGGTTCCACCACGACGAGCGGTCCCTGTTCACAGAAACCATGGCAGCCGGTTTCCTTGAGAGCGTCGACCGAGAAACCTTTGAGCCGTTTCTTCTTGATGACTTTTTTGAGTTCATCGCTGACTTTTTGCGCCCCGTTGGCCAGGCAGCCCGGACCGCAACAAACATGTATCCGCTGTGAATGGCGGTTGAGCC
>DAOVOW010000023.1 GCA_030629485.1 bacterium | reverse complement strand
TCAATCAACTGGCGATGGTGTTTTCACCTCGCAAGTCGATCATCGCGCCGACCGATCGCCTTCTTGCCAAGTGGGACGAGATTAGCCTGACTCAGAAATGTGTCGGCCTGGCCAGTGTCGATGCTCACGCTTTCGGTATTCGAATCTGGCCCTTTAGTTTCGAAGTATTTCCCTACAAGGTCCATTTCAAATCGCTGCGGTGTTACCTTCTATTGGACGAGCCGATGAGTACTGACTTTGAGAAAGCCAAAGCTCAATTATATGATGCCATCCGCGATTGCCGGTTGTTCTTTGCCAACGAGCGGTGGGGCTCGGCCGAGAAGTTCCGTTTTATCGGTGAGTGCGGTTCGGAAAAGGTGACTTGCGGCGGCAGTCTTGCGTCGGAACAGGATGCCAGGCTGATGGTGTCACTTCCGACCCGGGCCACCTTGCGTCTGATCCACAACGGCCGGAAAATCCTCGAAACTGTGTCAGACGAATTGGAGTATCGGGTTTCCGGCAAAGGCGTCTATCGCGTTGAGGCGTTCAAGGAGCATCGCGGCTGGATATTCTCGAACCACATCAGGGTGGGCTGCTGAAATGCCGGATGAGAGAATGCATGTGCTCTTCTATGGTGGCGAGGATGATCTTGCTCCCTACTCGCAGGACGGCAGGCTCGCCTGCAAGTTTCTGTTGGTATCCAACGATGGGTGTCTCTATCTGCTGTTTGGACCGCTCGCCGAGTATCCCTATCACGCCGGTCTGCTCGATCGTTTCTGCAAGGAGCAACAGATCGCGTCTAGTTGGGTCAAGCGGCCGGATTTGCTCGAAGTATTTGATGAAAGCTGTGAGGTCCGTGGGGGCGGGTATCTGGAACTCGACCAGGCGCAACGAACAGTGTGCGTTCGTGGACAATCCAAAGCGTATGGTGGGTTGCGTCAGGCCGATCTCAATCGCATCCTCTGCAAACATCCCATGTTTTCAGAGTTTGCCTGGACTGTTGAGTAGCCGCTGTTCGACCTGGCCAACGCCGGCCGCCAGCCACGAGTGGCGTTCACTGGGGCGCACAAGGCCGCGCGAAGCGCATGAGACCCATTTATGGGCGGCTTGACCGTGTGGGCGGCAGACGTCCTGAGGCTGCCCCTGTGTCCACGTGGCGGACGAGGACGTGCACCACGCACAGTGACAGGCAAGCCTGTTTTTCGCGCTTCACGCGCTATGCCACTCATTCCTGGTAGGGCAGGATCCATGCGATCCTGCCAAAACGTCATCCTGAGCATTCCCCCCAACGTCATCCTGAGCGCAGTCGAAGGGTGGCGTACCCTGTGCGCGAACACTGGACTTCCTAAACTCACAAACGAAGTGCAACACCTGTATAAGGTGTTGTTATGGGAAAACGATACAGTCAGATCACCCCGCATGGCGGCGATTTCCCGCCGGTCTGAATACTCGCCGGGCACAAGACTTTGTGTATTCCCGGGACAGAACTATAGGGCTGTATGTGCTCCGTAACAGCAGGTCCCGCAAGGCAGTAGGTCTGTTCCGAGGTCGCTGAACGCAAGGCTATGGGCTGAGCGCAGCAGGTCGGTAAACAAATTCAAATTCTCTTGACTTGCCTGCCTATTATGGCTACAGTTGGGGCAATGTTTGGCAAGGCTGTTTGTAGTGTGAAGAATGTTTGAGACTTTTTACCCCATTTTGTTCTTGCTGGTAGCCGCCTCCCTTCTGGCGGTCGTGTTCGTGGCGATGTCGGTTCTTATCGGCAAGCGAACGAAACTGGGCCGCAAACTGGAGCCATACGAGTGCGGTATGGAGCCGATCGGAACTACCCGGGAGCCGGTGCCGGTCAAGTTCTTCCTGGTGGCTATCCTGTTCGTACTTTTTGACATCGAAGTAATTTTTCTATATCCCTGGGCCGTGATATCGCGCAGTCTGGGGTTGTTCGGCTTCATTGAAATGCTCGTGTTCGTGGTAATCCTGCTGGTTGGCTATTTCTACATACTTGGTCGGGGTGCGCTGAAATGGGAATAGAAGAAAAGATCCCCGATTCGATAATTCTGACTACCCTCGACAAGATGGTCAACTGGTCTCATCGCCGCTCAATGTGGCCGCTCGGGTTCGGACTGGCCTGCTGCGCTATCGAGATGATGTCCACCTTTGCGCCGCATTTCGATCTGGCGCGCTACGGCATGGAGGTTATGCGTCCGTCGCCGCGGCAGGCGGACTTGATGATTGTAGCCGGCCGGGTATCGATGAAAATGGTGCCGGTGATCAAGACGCTGTACGAACAAATGCCCAACCCGAAGTGGGTTCTGTCCATGGGGGCATGCGCTTCGTGCGGTGGTGTGTTCAACAACTACGCCGTTTTGCAGGGGGTCGACCGGATCATCCCGGTTGATGTTTATGTCCCCGGTTGTCCGCCACGACCAGAGCAATTGATGGACGGTATTCTCAAGCTTTACGAAAAAGTCGATAAGGAATCTCTAAAGGACAAAAGGGAAGACTGGGGCCGCAGGGTTGGTTGATTGAGTCAATCGGAGTCGGATGGACACGCTGATACGGCCGAGATTGTGAAATTCGGAACAAGACGTTGATATGGAAGAGCAGTTCAGAGGTTTCATCAAGGATCGGTTCGGTGAGGCGGTGATCAGGGAAGATGATTTTCGCGGTGAGCAGTCTTTCTATGTCAAGCCGGAGGCTTTGGTCGAGATCTGCCAGGCTTTTCTGGAAGACAACGAACTCCAGGTCAGGTTCCTCAGCGACCTAACAGCCGTCGACTGGCTCGGTCACGAACGGGAGTCGGAGGGTCGCTTCGAACTGATCTACAACCTGTACTCCCTGACTCACGCTCATCGTTTTTTCCTGAAAATGCATCTTCCCGCGGAGGCTCCAAAGATAGCATCGCTGTGCGACCTGTGGCCCGGGGCCAACTGGATGGAGCGTGAGGTTTATGATCTGTTTGGGATTGAGTTTGTGGGCCATCCCGATCTTACCAAGATACTGACGCCGGATGATCTCGAGGGACATCCACTACGCAAAGATTTTCCGCTTACCTACGAGCAACCCCAGTTCAGTTGGAACAAAGACGAGCCACCCGAGGTGATCAAGTAATGCCCGAGCAGAGAACTGTCACCCTCAATATGGGGCCGCAACATCCCTCTACGCATGGCGTCCTGCGGGTGGTGGTGGAGCTCGACGGTGAGCGAGTGGTCAAGGTCACACCAGTGGTGGGGTATCTCCATACCGGCATTGAGAAGACAATGGAGTCAAAACTCTACTACCAGGCGCTGGTCTGCACCGATCGCATGGATTATCTGGCGCCGATGTCGAACAACCTCGGTTACTGCCTGGCGGTGGAGAAACTGATGGATATCGAGGTGCCGGAGAAAGTGCAGTGGGCTCGTGTTTGTCTCGCCGAACTGACTCGGATAAAATCACACCTGGTCTGGTTGGGCACGCATTCGATCGATCTCGGCGCTATGTCCATGCTTCTGTATACCTTTCGGGACCGTGAATCTATCATCGACGTTTACGAAGCGTGCGGCGGTCAGCGAATGATGACCAGCTATATTCGCATCGGCGGGCTGGCCCATGAGTTACCGGTCGATTTTGATAAGAAAGTGCGCCGCGTCGTCAAGCAGGTCAACGAGGGCTTAGCTGATTATGAGAACCTGCTGACCAATAACGAAATCTTCATTAATCGCACCCGCAACGTGGCTGTCATATCGGCCGAAGACGCTATTGCGTGGTCGCTGTCGGGGCCGATGCTGCGCGGGAGTGGGGTCAAGCATGACTTGCGCAAAGCGAATCCATACAGCGGTTATGAGAATTTCGATTTCGAGATTGCGTACGGCAAGAACGGCGACGCCTACGATCGCTATCTGCTGCGGCTGAAGGAAATCCGGCAGTCGCTACGGATTATCAACCAGGCTCTTGACGGTATGCCGGAAGGTCCCTATCGCGCCCGAGTACCGGGGGTGGTGCTGCCGCCCAAGGAAGACGTGCTGTACAAAATGGAATCGATGATTTTCCATTTCAAGATTATCACCGAAGGTTTCAAGGCACCGGTCGGTTCGGTCTATCAGGCTATTGAATCGCCCAAAGGTGAGTTCGGATTCTTGATCACCGGTGACGGCAGTAACAGACCGCGCCGGGTGCGAGTCCGCCCGCCGTCGTTCATAAATTTGGCTTCGCTGCCGCGATTGGTGGAGGGCGGCATGTTCTCCGACGTTGTGTGCGCCATTGGGTCCATAGACATTGTGCTGGGAGAAGTGGATCGATGATTCTCACGCAGGAATCAGTTCAACGCATCAAAGATAAGCAGGCGCAATACCCTCAGCGCAAGTCGGCTGTTCTGCCGGCATTGACGGTCGCCTATCGACAGGTAGGGCACTTGAACGACGATGTTTACCGGGAGATATCCCAGATCATAGGCGTTCCGATTCTGGAGATTGCCGAGGCGGCGACATTCTACACCATGTTCCCCAAGCAACCGGTGGGCAAGTATCTGATACAGGTTTGTCACAATATCTCCTGCTCGCTGTTGGGCGCTGATTCGCTGATTGCCTACCTTGAGGACAAGTTAGGAATCAAGAAGGGTGACACAACTCAGGATGGTTTGTTTACATTGATCTCAGTGGAATGTCTGGGTTCGTGCGCGACAGCGCCGATGATGCAGATCAATCATGACTACTATGAAAACCTCACGCCGGAAAAGGTTGATGCGATCCTTCAGCAGTTGAGGTCAGAGGCATGACGTTTTACTCTCCGGTCATCACCAACGCGAAAGAAGCAGTCGACAATGAGAAGCTGCATCTGTTCAAGTATGTCGAAGACCCCGATCAACCCAAGGTTGAAACGTATGAGACGCACGGCGGCTACCGGGCCTGGAAGAAAGTCCTGAGTACGATGTCGCCGACTGAAGTGATCGAAGAGGTCAAGAAGTCCGGCATTCGCGGTCGTGGTGGCGCCGGATTCCCAACCGGTGTGAAATGGGGTTTTGTACCCAAAGACTCCACCAAGCCGCGTTATCTGATCTGCAATGCCGATGAGTCGGAGCCGGGCACCTGTAAAGATCGGGTGCTGATGGAACGCGACCCCCATGGTATCATCGAGGGCATGGCGATCGGGGCGTATGCTATCGGGTGCCACCTGATGTTTATCTACATCCGCGGTGAGTTCGGACACTGCGCCGAGATGATGGAAAAGGCGAAGGAAGAAGCGTATGCTCGTGGGCATCTGGGCAAGAACATCCACGACAGTGGCTATGACCTCGACATGATCGTGCACACCGGTGGCGGCGCTTATATATGTGGTGAAGAGACGTCGCTGTTGAATTCGCTGGAGGGCGAGCGCGGCATGTCGCGGATTCGACCGCCCTTCCCGGCCATTGCCGGGCTCTATGCCTGTCCGACCATCGTGAACAACGTCGAAAGTCTGGCCACGGTGCCGCACATAATCAACCGCGGCGCCGAATGGTATCGTTCGCTGGGTACTGAGAAGTCGTCGGGCACAAAGATTTTCTCCCTGAGTGGTCATGTCAACCGGCCGGGCAACTACGAGGTCGAGTTGGGTTTCTCGCTCAAGAAACTGATCTACGACCCCGCTTACGGCAACGGCATCCGCGGCGACCGAAAACTCAAAGGCGTCATACCGGGTGGATCATCGACGCCGTTTCTCACGCCGGACATGATTGACGTGAAGCTCGACTACGAGTCGCTTGTCGAAGCCGGATCCATGTTAGGGAGCGGGGCGGTCATAGTGTTCAACGAGGACACCTGTATCGTTTGGGCGATCAAGAAGCTGATCCATTTCTATCGACATGAATCCTGCGGTAAGTGTACCCCTTGTCGCGAAGGAACTGCCTGGCTGGAACAGATCATAAGTCGTATCGAGGCGGGCCTGGGTCGGCCCGGCGATATCGAGAAGATCGAAGAGATTTGCGAGAACATTCTGGGCCGCACGGTTTGTCCACTTGGCGATGCGGCCGTGATGCCGATCCAGTCCGCGATCAAACACTGGCGCGATGAGTGGCAGTACCACATCGACCAGAAAAAGTGTCTCGTGAAATCGGAGTTTGCCTTTTAGTGTGACGTAGTATGGCGGAAGATATCAAAAAGAACGCTCCGGCTGAAACGAAGCCCGACACGGTGACGCTTACTATCGATGGTCGTGAGACAACCGTGCCTCGCGGTACCAGTGTTCTGATTGCAGCCAAAGAGATGGGTATCGATATACCCACCTTTTGCTGGCATCCCAAATTGAAATCGGTCGGCGCTTGCCGCATGTGTTATGTTGAGATCGAGAAACGACCCAAGCTGGAAGTGTCCTGCGCAACTGAGGCTATGGACGGTATGGTCGTCCGAACCAACAGCGACAAGGTGTTGAAAGGTCGTCGGGCGGTGTTGGAATTCCTATTGCTCAATCACCCCCTTGATTGTCCTACCTGTGATAAAGGTGGGGAGTGCACGCTTCAGAATCTTGTCGTGGCGCACGGCATCGATGACAGCCGGTTTGATTTTCAGAAGAATCGTTTCGTCGACGACGGAATGACGACTACTTTCGATGATCTCAAGATCGGGCCGGAGATCATCCTCAACCGCAATCGTTGTATCCTTTGCTACAAGTGTGTCCGTGCCAACAAGGAAGCGTTTGGAGAGTACGACCTCGGTGTCTACGAACGTGGCAATATCGCCGAGATTGGTGCGGCGCCCGGAATACAGGTAACCAATCCGTTCTCCGGCAATCTAACCGAGATTTGCCCCGTGGGCGCCTTGACCAGTGAGGAATGGCGCTACAAGATTCGGGTGTGGTTGACTGCGACAGCTCCCTCAATATGCAACTTCACCAGTTCCGGGACCAACATCCTGTTCTACAAGGATCCGCACAAGAACCATATCTACCGAGTGCAGTCGTTGTGCCATGACGATATCGATGATGGTTGGCTGGCTGACGTGACGCGGTATGGCTACCAGATGGTGAACTCGCCGGAGCGGTTGAAGACACCGTTGGTCAAGAAAGAAGGCAAACAGGTTGAAGCGACCTGGGACGAAGCTCTTGGTATCATCCACCAACGCTTCTCCGCGATCAAGGAGAAAAAGGGCGGGGTTTGTATCGGTGGTCTGGCCGCGCCGAACCTTGATAATAACTCGCTCTACTGTTTTTCCAAGTTCTTCCGAACCGTTCTAAACTCTAACAATATCGACTTCCGTCAGGATTACAAAATGCTTCCGGCCGCCGAATCTGTCTTTGGCGCGCTGTGTCGTCAGAAGTTCTCCATCGCCGACATCGACGATTCCGATGTGATCGTCGTCTTCGGTTCCGACATGATCAACGAGCATCGCAACGAGTATCTCAGGCTGCACAAAGCGTACAATTCCGGACGCGCCAGGATATTCTCGATCAACCCGTACGCAGTCAAGTCAGCCGACGTGGCCGAGCTTGAGTTAGTATACAAAGCAGGCACGGACGAACTGTTGATCAACGGACTCTGCCTCGCGGCAATGGAGGGAAGCCTCGTCGATGCCCCAGCGGCATCAGAGCTGATGCAAGTGATAGCTCCGTCAACGTTGGCTGAAACGGCGACTGCCTGCGGGGTGGCGCCGGATGACCTGATGACGGTGGCTCGCGCGATCGCCGAAGGTCGTAAAGTAACGTTCCTGATCGGTGAATTGGTGACACGCTCCGTCGAGCGGGAACGGATCGCAGCGGCCGTGGCCAATCTCGATCGTCTGTTGGGAGTGAGGCAGAAGGGTCAATTGGCGGTGCCCGCTTACTATGCCAATTCACGGGGTGCTGAACAGCTCGGTTTGATGCCGGTGCCGCGTGATCGCATCAGGAAAGAGTTAGAAGCTCTGTGGGGAAACTTCCCTGATTCTGAGGCGCACAACACCGATGCTATGCTTGCCCTGATGAAGAAGGAAGAGATCGACGGGCTATTCATACTGGGCGCCAATCCGATAATGCTCTATCCGGACAGGACGTTCGCAAAAGCAAGTATCGAGAAACTGGATTTCGTGGTTGCGTGTGATCTGTTCGAGACGCAAACAACCGCCCTGGCCGACGTTGTGTTGCCGCTATCCTCCTGGGCTGAGTACGACGGGTCGTATATCAATCTCGAAGGCAGGACCCAAACGACGCGGGCGGCGCTGAAGCCGATTGGCCAGTCCAGATCGGGGTTTGAGATCGTCCAGGAAGTGGCAGAGAAGTTTGGTGTCACGCTTTACGAGTCGACCGACGATCTTCGCCCCGAAGTGGAACGCCTGTTGAAAGCGGAAGAGGATTTATCACTGCCGGACAAATTCCTGGAGGTGCGCGCATCTAACGGGTTGCCGGGTGATGAGTACCGCCACCCGTTGTTTGTGATGGATGATCCGCATCACTTTAGCCACTTGAGTGAGAAAGCTTCCTCGCTCGCCAACTTTGTTGGTGAGGCCTACATTGAACTCTCTCCGAGTGTCGCGGACGAGTACAAGCTTGCCGACGGCGATCCTATCCGAGTGGAATCGGAGAGCGGCAAACTGATCCTGCCGGTTAAGATATCGAATTGGATCAAGGACGACACGGTGAAGATACCGCGGAACTTCTATACCACCCCGGTAACCTCGCTCTTGAGACGCAAGGTCCGAGTGGACCGAGTCAAGATAAGCAAGGTGGACGAGTAGCGGCATGTTGGAAATCGTTCTGATATCATCGCTCAAGGTCATGGTAATCATGGCGGCCGTTTTGACCGGCTGTGCCTATGCCACCTACATGGAGCGAAAAGTCGTCGCCAGGTTGCAACATCGCGTGGGACCGACCTACGCAGGACCCTACGGCCTCTTGCAGCCGATTGCCGACGCCGTCAAGCTCATCTTCAAAGAGGACATCGTCCCCAATCGTGTCGAGCGGATAACCTGGGGGTTGGCGCCTTTGGTTTCGTTTGTCCCGGCGCTGCTGACGTTCATAGTGGTGCCGTTTGGCGCCGACATTGAATTGTTCGGTCGGCAGATCAAGATGGTCGGGTCGGATTTGAACATCGGCATTCTGTTTATTCTTGCCGTCACCTCGCTGGGGGTGTACGGCATCGTCTTGGCTGGCTGGTCGTCGGGATCCAAGTATTCGCTGATGGGTGGCATTCGCTCCTCGGCGCAGATGATTTCGTATGAGGTTGGCTACGGCCTGTCGATTATCGGCGTCATCCTGGTGGCCAACACGCTGTCGCTGCGCGAACTGGTCGAGCAGCAGGCTTCGGTTGGTGACTGGTTCATCTGGAGGCAACCGTTAGGCTTCATACTGTATCTTACTTGCGCTATCGCGGAGACCAACCGCCTGCCGTTTGACATGCCCGAGGCTGAGTCTGAACTTGTGGGCGGATACCACACCGAATACTCATCAATGCGATTCGCTATGTTCTTCATGGGTGAGTACGCCAACATGCTGGCGGTGTCGGCGGTGGGGGCGACGCTCTTCTTCGGCGGTTGGCAGGGTCCCTACTTGCCACCGGTGGTATGGTTTATTCTGAAGGTATTTTTGTTTATGTTTTTCTATATCTGGCTACGGGCGACTTTCCCTCGGTTCCGCTATGACCAGTTGATGGCCTTCGGGTGGAAAGTACTGTTCCCGCTGGCGTTGTTGAACACGATGGTAACGGCGGCGCTGGTGATGTTGTGATGTTACGGCTAAAGGTATTGCTGCAATGAAAGAGATATTGAAAGCGTTCGGACATGTCATCTTCAAGATGCCGTTGGGTTTCGTTGTGACCCTGAAGCACCTTTTCAAGAAGCCGGTAACGCTTGATTATCCAGCGCGCAAGAAACCGATGACGCCGCGTTATCGAGGACGGCATTATCTCGAACGGTATGATGACGGCACCGAGCGATGTGTTTGTTGTGGTCTTTGCGCCGCCGCCTGTCCGGCTGACGCTATTTACATGGAACCGGAGCAAACGGAAAATGGTGAACGACGGGCAGAGATGTATGAGATCAACCTGCTGCGGTGCATCTTCTGCGGCTTTTGTGAAGAGGCCTGCCCGGAGGAAGCGATCTTCCTAGGACAGGACTACGAGTTTTCCGATTACGATCGCAACTCATTCATCTGGACCAAAGAGCAGATGTTGGTGCCGCACCCGCGTCAGGACAATCCCTTCAAGCGGATTTACCGGCGGGTTCGAAGAGTGTATGGAGTGACGGACAAAACGAAATGAACCTCGACACGATCATATTTGCGATTTCAGCCGTGGTGGCTGTGTTCGGCGCCGTGATGATGATCGGCCAGCGCAACCCGGTGGCTTCGGTCTTGTACCTGATCGTGTCGCTGGTGGCCCAGGCGGTGCTGTACATACAACTCGGGGCTTTGTTCCTTGGCGCCGTCCTGATAATAGTATATGCCGGGGCGATCATGGTGCTGTTCCTGTTCGTCATCATGCTGTTGAACCTGCGCGGGAGAGAAGATCTTGGTGCCGGATCGCCGCCGGTCAGCAAAGTTACGAAGTTTGTGGTGGCCGGCCTGTTTGTGCTTGAGTTGGGTTTCGTAGTGTGGAGTGGAGTGTTCCCCGAAGCCGGCAGCACCGGTATACAGTCGGCGGCCAGTGAGTTCGGCTCGGTCGAAGTAGTGGCGGAACTGATCTTTATGAAATACCTCTATCCGTTCGAGTTGGCATCGGTCTTGTTGCTGGCGGCGATCGTTGGAGCGGTGGTAATGGCCGGTCGTGCTGCGGTGACAGAAACAGATGAGAGTGACGATGACGATGCGGTCAAGGAGCAGACCGTTGATGAGGTGCATGGTTAAATGGTAACGATCCCGGCCTTCCTGATTGTCGCGGTGGTGCTTTTCGGTATTGGCACTGTCGGCGTGATGATTTCACGCAACATCATCATACTCTTCATGTGTGTCGAGTTGATGTTGAATGCCGCCAACCTTGCCCTGATCGCCTTCTCGCGAGCCTTGAATGTGGTCGACGGCCATGTGATTGTTTTTCTCGTGCTGACGGTGGCGGCGGCCGAGGCGGCGGTGGGATTGGCCATGGTGATAACGATCTACCGCAACCGCGAGACTATGAACATCGACCGATTCAGCATTTTGAAGTGGTAGGTAAGAAGCTGTATGTTTGAGTACTTGTTCCTGGTGCCGATTCTGCCGCTGGTAGGTTTCCTGATTAACGGTCTCCTGCTGGGTCGGTTGCCGCGACCAGTGGTTTCGTTCGTGGCTTGCACCACGGTCGGGTTGTCGTTCATCGTGTCTTTGTTGCTGTTTTTCGAACTAAAGGGACTCCCCGTCGAGGCACGGGTGATTGAACAAGTCCTCTTTCCGTGGATATCGGCCGGATCATTACACGCCAACATTGGATTCCTGCTGGACCCGCTTTCAGCGGTGATGATTCTCGTAGTCACCGGCGTCGGCTTCCTGATCCACATATACTCAATCGGCTACATGCACCGCGATCCGTGCTTCGGGCGGTACTTCACGTATATGAACCTGTTCATGTTCTCCATGCTGGTGTTGGTCCTGGCCGACAACTACCTGTTCATGTTCGTCGGTTGGGAAGGTGTGGGGCTGTGTTCGTACTTGCTGATCGGATTTTGGTACGAAAAACAGTCGGCGTCGGATGCCGGTGTGAAGGCGTTCATCGTCAATCGAATCGGCGACTTCGGTTTTCTGATCGGTATGTTCATCATCTTCTGGCAAGTTGGTTCGCTGGACTTCCGGACGGTGATGCAAACGGCTCCTGAGATGTTCGTGGTCGGGGGCGCGCTGATCACAGCAGTCTGCTTGCTCTTGTTTGTCGGCGCCATCGGTAAGTCGGCGCAGATACCGCTGTATGTCTGGTTACCGGACGCCATGGAAGGTCCCACGCCGGTGTCGGCCCTTATACACGCGGCCACGATGGTCACCGCCGGTGTTTACATGATTGCACGCAGCAACGTGCTGTACCTTATGGCGCCGGACGCCCTGATGGTGGTAGCGATCATCGGCGGCGCGACAGCGTTGTTTGCAGCAACTATCGGTCTCGCCCAGAACGATATCAAACGAGTGCTGGCCTACTCTACGGTCAGCCAACTCGGATACATGTTCCTGGCGTGCGGCGTGGCTTCCTTCACGGCCGGGATATTTCACCTGATGACTCACGCTTTCTTCAAGGCGCTGCTCTTCCTGGCCGCCGGTTCCGTTATTCACGCTATGTCAAACGAGCAGGACATGCGCAAAATGGGTGGTCTCAAGAAGTACGTCCCGATTACGTATGCCACCATGCTGATCGCTACCCTGACTATCTCCGGAATACCCGGGTTCAGCGGTTTCTTCTCGAAGGATGAAATCCTGTGGAAATCGTTCTCGTCGCCGTACGGTCATCCGCTGCTGTGGGTGATTGGTTTTGTTACGGCCGGCTTGACCGCTTTCTATATGTTCCGGCTGATTTATCTGACGTTCCACGGTCGGGAGCGCATGGATGATCACACCCGCAAGCACTTGCATGAATCGCCGAAGTCGATGAC